>JAYVMG010000196.1:0-4316 GCA_043759095.1 Acidobacteriota bacterium
GGCCGGCTCGATGTTCAGATCGTGCGCGAGATCGAAGATGTGCGCGACGAGCGTGCCCTCGAGTGCGTTCGGCTGGAGGCGGAGATCGAGATAGGTGAACGGGACGGGATGCGCAGCCGCCGCCCGAGGTGCCACCAGGGCGGCGATGATCACGACGGTCGAACGCAGAATTCGCAGAATGCGCAGAGCAATCATCTTCTGCGGGTTCGGCGGGTTCTGCGTTGATCGTCGTTCCACGGCGGCCAATGGTAACGTACGCCCGTGGAGATCAGGCCGTAACCATGACGCCGGGCGCGCGCGTTGCGTGGCGGGAAGGTGGGCTCGTGGTCTTCGCCTTCCTGTGTCTGTCACTCATCGCGACGTACCCGCTGGTTTTGCATCTGGGTCGCGCGCTCCCCGGCGATCTCGGCGATCCGCTGTTCACCTCCTGGCTTCTCGGGTGGGACGCTGACCGGCTGCGTCACGGACTGCACGCTTTCTGGGACGCGCCGATTCTGTTTCCGAGCCGCAACACCGTGGCGTTCTCAGAGCACATGCTGGGGATCGCGGTCCTCGTCGCGCCCGTCATCTGGCTAACCGGCAATCCGATCCTGGGTTACGATGTCGCGTTTCTGCTGACCTACGTCATCGCGGGCTCGGGGATGTACCTGCTCACACGGGAACTGACCGAACGCCGCGACGCGGCGTTCCTCGCCGGGCTGGCGTTCGCATTCGGGCCGATGCGCGCGTTGCACATTTCGCATCTGCAAGTGCTGGCGTGGGGATGGATGCCGATCGCGTTGTGGGGCCTGCATCGCTACTTCGCGCGCCGCTCGTTCGCGGCCCTCGCGATGTTCGTCGCCGCCTTCACGATGCAGGCACTGTCCAATGGGTACTTTCTCTACTACCTGTCGATTGCCGCCGCCTTCGTCGTCGTGTACGAGCTGATCACGCAACCCGCCTCGCAGACCGAGCGTGTGCGAGTGATTGCGACCCTCGCAGTCGCGTCGCTGATCATCCTCGCGTTCGTGGGCGCAGTCGCCGTCATCTACATCGCTGTCCGGCAGCAGTACGGCTTCACGCGTCCGTATGACGACTGGACGATGTTCAGCGCGGACGTGCGATCGTACTTCTCGGCGCCGGCATCCGCGCGGCTATGGCATCCGTGGCTGCACGGTGACGGCTCGCCAGAACGACAGCTCTTCCCAGGTCTCGTCACGCTGATCTGTGCCGCAGCGGCGTGCTGGCCAGGTCGTGCGCGCCGCGGCATCGCCACGCTCTATGCTGCGCTCGGTGCGACGGCATTCGTGTTGTCTCTTGGCCCGGAGCCCAGTGTCTGGTCCCATCGTCTGCTTTCATCGGGTCCGTATCTCTGGCTCGCGCGGATCGTCCCCGGGATGGACGGTCTGCGCGCGCCGGCACGCCTGGGCGTGCTCGTACTGCTTTCGCTCTGCGTTCTCGCCGCGTTCGGCGCGGCACGGCTTCTGACGCGTGTCCGTCCAGGTGCTCGCGGAGTCGCGGTCGCGCTGATTGGCTTGGCGATCTTTGCTGAGGGTTGGTCGGCGCCGCTCGAACTCGTCGCGTTCGATGCACACGGCCGCCCTGGCGACCGCAGCGCGTACCGATGGCTCGCGCAACAGCCCTTCGGCGGAGCGATCGAGCTGCCGGTGATCGACTGGGGCATCGCTCCGACCCTCACGTATCAATACGCGACGCTGTTGCACGGTCATCCGATCATCAACGGCTACAGCGGCTACGGATCGCCGCTCCAGGAATTCCTCGGCGGCGCGGCGTCGCCGCTGAACGATCTCGACCGCATGGACGCTGCGCTCGATCTACTGCGCGCCGTGGGCGTGCGCTACGTGCTCGTGCATCCGCACGACTACGCCAATCCCTCGCTCGGCCTGGAGACGGCAGCCGCGATCAAGGCGCGATCGGGACTCGCGTCCGAGGAATTTCGGTCGGACGATGTCGTGGGGTTTCGGTTGCGCGAGGCCGATGCGCCGCCAGCGGCTCCGGAGGCTGGTCATCGTCTGCATCCCGCCGAGTTCCGAGCCGACGCGTCGGACGCGGCCGATCGGATCGCGTTTCTTTTCGACGGTGACGGCGACACACGATGGCTGACCGGACGTCCGCAGCGCGGCGACGAGTGGATCCGGATCGTGTTCGACCGCCCGCGCGATGTGTCGCGGTTCGAGCTGGGGACCGCGTCACGCAGCTTCGGCGATTATCCCCGCGACCTGCGCGTCGAGGCCATCAGTGAGGACGGCGCGTCTTCCGTGTTGTTTCAAGGACCGATGCTCGTGCCCTACGGACGGGCGCTCGCGAAGGGCGGGTCGCAGCCGGCGCTCGTGGTCAGCCTTCCATCCAATCGCACACGGACGTTGATGATCAAGCAGACCGGACAGTCGCACCGCTGGTTCTGGTCGGTGCACGAACTGGCGCTCTTCGAAAGGTAGAAGACGGTTTGTCCTAGACCGGCACGTTGGCGTCGAGCTGGCGCACGAGTGTCCGGACCGATCCAAACGCCGTCTCCGGCAGGCTCGTCGTGCGCACGGACAGCACCGCGCCGCCGGCGCTGTCGTTTTCCAGAAACGCGAAGAACACCTGACCACGCCGATGATCGGGCGACGCTCGTGAACAACGGCGAGCGGGCGAGCCCGCGAAACGCGGAGCCGGCCACTTCGGGTTGACTTGCCGCCGCCGGCTGCGGCAAGGTGACGCCATGCCACGTCTCGAGAGTCTGGCCGCGCTGCTCGTGGCGGTGGCGGCGGCGATGCCGCTGAGCGGCTTGCAACTGGCGCGATCGAGTGTCAGGGGAGGCTGGTCGCTCCAATATGCCACCGAGTTGACCGCGATCGGTCCCCGCGTGACCGGGTCACCTTCCTATCAGCGCGCGGCCGAATGGTCAGCCGGTCGGTTCCGCGCGGCTGGACTCACGCGCGTCACGTTGGAGCCCTTCTTGATCGATCGTGGCTGGGAGCGAGAATCAGCGCGCGCCCGGATGCTCGCGCCGCAGGATCGCGCGCTTCATGTCGCAGCGCTCGGCTGGACGCCATCGACGCCCGAAGGCGGTTTCGAAGCCGACATCGTCGCGATCAACAGTTTCTCGCTCGACGTCACGGCGGAGAAGCGATCGCTGCAGGGCCGCATCGTGCTGTTGCCTGACGGCGACCCGCCCGGCGACACTGAGACGGCCGCCCGGACACGCAGCACATTGAGTACTGCGCTGCGCGCCGCCGGCGTGCTGGCGATCCTGTCGCCAGACAGCGATCCCGACAATCAGTTAAGGGCGAGAGGATTCGGTTTCGGAACGGTGGTCAGCGCATTGCCAGCTGCGCAGGTTGGCGGAGATGATGCGCGGATGATTCGGGAGCTGGCGGGTCGCGGGCCGGTGCGGATCGCGCTCGAATTGCGCAACCGCATTACGCCAGGCGCCATCACCGTGCATAACGTGATGGCCGAGATCCTGGGTCGCGACCGCCCGGACGAGTGGGTGATCGTCGGCGCGCACCTCGATTCGTGGGATTTCGGGACCGGCGCGCAGGACAATGCGACCGGCGTGGCCATGGTGCTCGAGGCCGCGCGGGCCATCGCGTCGTTGCCACAGCCGCCCAGGCGCTCCGTCCGATTCGCCCTCTGGGGTGGAGAAGAGCAGGGACAGATCGGCTCGACGGCGTATGCATCAGCTCACGCCTCCGAATTGGATCGCGTGGTCGCCGCCCTGAATACCGACGCTGGCACGGGGCGGGTGATCGGCTGGACCGCGCCTGGCCGCGCCGATGTGATCCGCGCCGTGCGCCCGTTGACGCAGGACTTCCTGCGCGAACTCGGCGCGGGGACGTTCGATCAGAGTCTCCGATACGCGTTTCAGTCTGACGGCGCTCCGTTTGTCCTCGCAGGGATACCGACGCTCGACTTGAACGCCGACGATACGACGTACGAAGAGATTCATCACAAGGCCGCCGACACGATCGACCGCGTTGACGCGCACAGCCTGGCGATCGGCGCCGCGACCGTTGCGGCAACGGCCTGCGTGCTCGCCGATGCGCCTGGCCTGGTTGCGCCACGTCTCGATCGTCGGGCGGTCGAGCAGATGCGACAACGAAGGAAGGGGGCGGACTACGCGAACAGGCCGAACGCGGACACCTCGAGATTGGGCAGCACCGTCGATCGGATCGATTCCCGGCCCGTGGCCGCGCGCCAGATCGGCGACGGCCCTGCGAAGTCGACGACGGTCACGGTGTTCGTGTACCCGTCGACCAGCCAGCATTCACGCACGCCGTACTCGCGATACCACTGAAGCTTCTCGTGGCGGTCGCGATTGGCCGTGCCGG
>JAYVMG010000197.1:0-4311 GCA_043759095.1 Acidobacteriota bacterium
GCGTTCAAGATCACCTCGTCCGGCGCCTACTCTCAGGTGGCCGTCTTTTCCGGCAACGCGGAAGGGTCGAGTCCGATCTGGCTGATCCGCGCGAGCGACGGGAACTATTACGGCAATGGCCAGTACGGCGGAGTCGTGAATCAGGGCGCCGTCTTCAAGATGACGCCGCCGCAATAACCCGATCAGTGCGCCTGCTCAAAACGACGCGGATTTGCCGCAACTTGCCCAATTGTGGGCCCGGGCCGAATTCTGGCATGCCCAGAGATTCGCGAGAGACCGGATCGGCCAGCGGATTGGCGAATCTCGCGAGTGCGAATACCGAATCCGATCTCCCGACGCTGACGGCCACCGACGTTCCCAACGGTACCTACTTCTTCCGCGTGTTGGGCGTGAGCGTGAGCGGCGCCAGCGCCCCGTCGAACGAAATCTCGGTACTCGGTGGATTACGGCTTCGCTCCTGGCCAGACCGCCGGATCGCTCGTTGTCGGCAGCCAGCCGACCAACCTGACCGTTTCTCTCGTCGGCGTGGGCGCGGGCACGTACTACATCCGCATCAGAGCGCACAATGCGAACGGATATAGCTTGCCCAGCAACGAGGTCGTCCTGAATGTCGGCGGCGTCTGCAACGCAACGCCTGCGGCGCCGGCTCGCCTGGCCTTCACCGTCTCAGGGTCGACAGTGGTGTTCACATGGGAAGAGACGAGTCCTGCTCAAAATGCGCCGACCGGCTACCGCGTGTCGGCCGGCCTGACACCGGGCGCAACGATCGCCCAGTTCGGCGTCAGCATCAACGTGTTCCGAGTGAACGGCGTACCCGCCGGCAGCTACTACTTCCGAGCCGAAGGTGTGAACAACTGCGGCGTCAGCGGAGTTTCTAACGAGGTCTTCGTGACCGTCGGCGGCCCATCCGTCCCCGTCGTCGTGACTGGCGTGCATCAGTTCGCCGGCGCTCCGGCTGACGGCAGCAACCGATCGACGCTCACGTTCGGAAGAGATGGCAACTTCTATGGAACGAGCGTCACGGGTGGCCCAGTCAACAGCCGTTGCGTGTCGAACCTGGAGGGCTGTGGCGTGATCTTCAGAATGACCCCCGCGGGTGGGTTCACCGTGCTGTTCGCATTCGGAACGTCATCGCCGATTTATCCCTACGGCACTCCCCTCCAGGCCAGCGACGGTAATTTCTGGGGAACGACCTCGGGACAGGAAAACGGCGGCGGCGCCGGCTCCCTCTACAGGATGACGCTCGGTGGTGCGGTCACGTTCGTGACGGAGCTCGGAGGGCCCTCATATAGCAGCCTTGTGCAGGGAAGCGACGGCAGCATCTACGGCACCACCGTCGCCAACGGCCCGGGTAGTTGCTCGTGGCGCTCGACGCAGTGCATGCCGAGCAGCGGCTCCGGGACAGTGTTCAAGGTCAACGGCGACACCGTGACGTACATCCACACCTTCAACGGGTCGGATGGATCGCAGCCGTACGGCGGACTTGTGCAGGCCGGGGATGGCTCGTTGTACGGCACCACCAGCGCCGGCGGCGCCAAGAACGCTGGGACGATCTACAGGATCACGCCTGGTGGCAGCTTCACAACGGTCTACACATTCACGGGCGGCGCTGACGGGGCCAATCCCGCGTACTCGAACCTGATTCTGGGTAGCGATGGATTCATTTACGGCACGACCCAGTTCGGCGGCGGCTCCGCCAATGCCGGTGTGGTCTTCAAAATGACGCTTGCCGGCGCGCTCACGGTGCTGCACGGGTTCACCGGAACCGTGACCAAGGCGGGCGATGCCCCGCCGACGACGGCGATCGATGGGCTTCAGCCCGGAGCCGGCTTGATCGAGGGACCTGACGGGAATTTGTACGGCGTGGCCGGCGGTGGCGGCGGTCTTGGTGGCGGAACGGCGTTCATGGTCACCAAGGCCGGCGTCTACACGCAGCTGTATGCCTTCGGCGGCTCGTCGGAAGGTGGCAGTCCCACCGCCACCTTCGTCCTCGGGCCCGACGGGAATCTCTGGAGTACCGCTCAGTACGGCGGGTTCTCCAATCGGGGCGTCATCTTCAAGATGACGATTCCGAAGTGAACGGCTAGTTCGGAAGGTAGTGCAGAAGTTTCAGGATGTCGGAGAAGACGCCCATCGCGGTCACGTCGGCTCCGGCGCCGGGACCCTGCACGACCAGCGGCGTCTGCGCGTAACGC
Organism: Acidobacteriota bacterium; assembly: GCA_043759095.1. GTDB lineage: Bacteria > Acidobacteriota > Vicinamibacteria > Vicinamibacterales > CAVVIG01 > CAVQFC01. Next base: position 2,196 of record JAYVMG010000197.1, read on the forward strand.
TTCGTCGAGAACGCGATCAGGTTATCGCTTCCCTTCGCTGACGCGACCGGATGCGTGCGCGGATATTCCTTCAAGCCCGCGCTGGCGCGTCCCTTCTCGAGTGTTCCGACATACCGCAACACGGCGCCGCGCGCCGCGGCGCGCGTCACACGCTCGGCGATTGCCGTGTCGTACCGCGCGAACTTCGACAGAAACCCGCTGGTGTACGGGCCGCGCGCCAGCCCCGCCGGCACAAGGCTGTCCACCTTCACCTCATCGAGATCCAGCGTAAGGCCGATCTGCCGCCCGAGGATCAGCAGCTTCCTCGCCACATCCTGACCCGACAAGTCCTCGCGCGGATCGGGCTCCGTGAACCCCATGCGGTGCGCGTCGCGCACGAGCGCGCTGAACGCCACGCGGCCGTCGAAGCTGTTGAACAGGTAGCTCAGCGTTCCCGAGAGGATCCCCTCGATCCGCACGATCTCGTCGCCGCTCGCAATCAGGTCGCGTAGCGTGGAGACGATCGGCAGCCCGGCGCCGACGTTGGCCTCGAACAGAAAGTGGCGCTTGCGCCGCTCGAGCAGATCCATCAGCGTCGAATAGCGGCGCCACGGCAACGCATTCGCCCACTTGTTCGGCGTGACGATGTGGCAGTTTGCGTCGATGAACGCGGGATAGCTGTCGACGATGGTCGGCCCGACCGTGCAATCGACCAGCGCGACGTTCGTGATCGCCATCTCGCCAATCCGGCGCGCAAACGCGACGGCGTCCATGCGATGCGACGCGCGGCGCAGGCCGTCCTTCCAATCCGCGAGATCGATGCCGTTCGGATCCGCGAGAAACCGCTTGCTGTTCGCCAATCCGACGACAGTGACGTCGAATCCCTTCGAGAGCAGGTAGCGTCGCTGCTGCTCCAGTTGCCGCAGTACGGCGCCGCCAACGTTGCCGACGCCGATGAACGCCAACGCCAGGCGCTTGGTCGTCTCGAAAAAGCCCTGATGAATCGCGTTGAGTGCGCGCACCTGCTGCGACGCGTCGATGACGCACGAGATGTTGCGCTCGGATGCGCCCTGCGCGATCGCGCTGATGTTGATGTTCTGCCGGCCGAGCGAGTCGAACACCTTCCCCGCCACGCCGGGACGGCCCTTCATTCCTTCGCCGACCACCGCGAGAATCGCCTGATCGCGCTTCACATCCACCTGCATGGACTGCGCATGAAACTCGAACTGGAACTCCTGGCGGAGCGCCTCGACGGCGCGCGCGGCATCCGTGCTTTGCACGCTGAAACAGATCGTGTGCTCCGACGAGGCCTGCGAAATCAGGATGACGTTGACGCCCGTCGACGCGAGCGTGCCAAAGACGCGGCCGGCGACACCAGGGACGCCGACCATTCCCGCACCGCGCAGCGTCAGCAGCGAGAGATCGCCGACCGACGCGATCCCTTTGGCGAGCTTGCCATCATCCACCGCTTGTCGGGAGATGCGTGTGCCTGGCGCGTCCGGGTTGAAGGTGTTCTTGATCAGGATCGGGATGCGTCTCGCGACGGCGGGCGCGATCGTCGCCGAGTGCAGCACCTTCGCGCCGAAGTACGACAGCTCCATCGCCTCTTCGTACGTCATGTGCGGCAGCACGAAGGCTGATGGCACGATCCGGGGATCGGCGCTCAGCACGCCGTCCACGTCGGTCCAGATCTCGATGACCGAGGCGCCCACCGCCGCGCCGACGATCGCCGCGCTGTAGTCCGACCCGTTCCTTCCGATCGTCGTCGTCTGACCGTCGGCGGTGGCGCCGATGAAGCCGGTGACGATCGGCACGACCTGCGTCGAGTGCCGGAAGAGGCGCGAGAAGTACGCGCGCGTGCGGCGGTTGGTCGCCGGGAACTGCACGTTCGCGTGCGTGAACTGATCGTCGGTGACGAGGAATTCGCGCGCGTCGACGAAGGCGGCGGCGTGGGTCCGATCGAGATAGGCCGCGACAATGAACGCCGACAGCCGTTCGCCGAAGCTGGCGGTCATGTCGAGCGCGCGCGGCGGACAGTGCCGCAGGAGGTGGATCCCCTGCAGCGTGCTGCGCAGCTCGGCAAGCAGTTCGTCAACGTGGCGCACCTCTTTAGAGGTGCGGCGAGTGCGTGATCCCA
>JAYVMG010000198.1:0-4310 GCA_043759095.1 Acidobacteriota bacterium
CGCGCGGATCGCCACCTTGGGTGTCGATGATCTGGCCGAACCGTTCAAGCGCCTTGCCGGAGCTGATCGCCTGTTGCGCCAGCCGCCCGGCATCCTCGATGTTCGTCGCCACCTTGCCCAGGACCAGCACGCGCTTGGTCAACTCGAGCGTGACCTCGATCAGATCAGCCGGACCGCCGCCGCGCAGCACCTCGATGCATTCGGCGACCTCGTTCGCGTTGCCGACCGCACGGCCGAGCGGCGACTCCATGTCGGTGATCAACGCCACCGTCTTGACCCCTGAGGCGTTGCCGATGGAGACCAGCGACTCCGCGAGCGTGCGCGAGTCCGCTTCGGTTTTCATGAATGCGCCGCTGCCCGTCTTCACGTCGAGCACGAGCGCATCGATACCTTCGGCGATCTTCTTGCTCATGATCGACGCGCTGATCAGTGGGATGCTCTCCACCGTGCCGGTGACATCGCGCAACGCGTACAGCTTCTTGTCCGCCGGGGCAATCTGCGACGTCTGGCCGATCATGCCGCAGCCGGTCTTGACGAGCGCCGCGGTGAATTCTTCGAGCGACAGGCCGACGCGGAATCCGGGAATCGCCTCGAGCTTGTCGAGCGTCCCGCCCGTGTGCCCGAGACCGCGCCCCGACATCATCGGGACGGGCACACCGCAAGCCGCCGCGACGGGCGCGAGGATCAGCGAGGTCTTGTCGCCGACACCGCCGGTGCTGTGCTTGTCGACCTTCAGGCCCGGCACACGGCTGAGGTCCACGCGAATGCCCGAATGCACCATGGCATCCGTCAGCCACGCGGTCTCGTCCGTGGTCATCCCGCGCAGCACGACGGCCATCAGCAGCGCCGACGCCTGGTAGTCGGGCCAGGCGCCCGAGGTCACGCCGTCGACGAAGAAACGGATTTCGTCGTGAGACAGCGCCCCGCCGTCCCGTTTCTTCATGATCACGTCGACCGCTCGCATTTGGCGGGCAGTATATCGGAGATAATCACCTCGTGTCCCAGGTGTCCCAGCTCTCCCCCGAACTGTCGCGGGGTTTGCTGCACATGGCCCGCGCACTGCTGGCCGCGGTGCGCAACTGGACGCTGTATCCGCCCGAACATCCCACCGTCCGCGCGTCAGTCGAGCGCTTCACCGCTGCCATCCGGGAATCGGAACTGGGCGCGGCGTTTGCCATCGGCGTCACACCCGACACGCTGATGATCGAGGGCGCCGCCGCCGACAACAGCCAGACCAGCATCGCCGAGGCCGCGGCGATGCTGCACGACCGGGACATCGTGTCGATCATGTTCGTGGGCGCGGTCCCTCCGGAGACGATCCACGCGTTCCTCCGCGTGCTGACGCTCGAGCCCGCCGAACGCCGCGCACGCGGCGGCCCCGCGCGCATCTGGGCCGACCAGGGACATCCCTCGCTGACGATCGAGCAGATCGACTACTCGAAAGTCCTGGCGCGCGAAGAAGGGCAGGTCGCGGAGCCGGCCAGGCGCGACGATCTCTGGCGCTCGATCGTGATCTCAATTGCGGGCGGACAGAAAGCCGTGTTCGACCAGCGCGCGCAGGAGCGCCTGCTCGCGATCGCCGGCAGCGCCGCCGACGTCGGCGATCTCGCCATTGCCGTGGCCGCGCCCAAGTGCATGCTCGACGGCTCGCCGATGATCACGTCGCAGGCAGCCGCCGTTCTTGCGGCGTTCCGCCATCTGTCCAGCATCGTCTCGGTGATGTCACCGGATCGCCTGCCCGAGGTGATGACCCACCTCGCGACCGCGGCCACCCAGCTCGACCCGCACGTGATCATGCAGGTGATGCAGAGCGCCGACGACCCCGACAGCGTGCCGGTGATCGCCATGATGGGCGCGGCGTTCGACGATGTGAAAGTCGCGCAACTGCTGGCCACGGCACTCGCGCTCGACGGCCAGTCGTCGGACCGCCTCGCCACCATCTTCAACACCATCGCGCCCGACGAAGACCGCAAGCGCCGCGTCCTCACGCTGACCCGCAGCTTGCTCAGCGAAACAGATTTCGGGCGATCGGGGCAATTCCAGGTGCTCTGGGCGTCCACCGAAGAACTGCTGGTCGCCTACAACGACAAGCCGTTCGTGTCCGACTCGTACCGCAACGCGCTCGACGGCGTCGGCGGACGCGCGGAGCGCATGTCGTCTGTCGATCTCCCCGACGACCTGGCCGAGTGGATGGAGAGCCTCGGCCAGGCCAATGTCCGCGTCCTGTCGGTGACGATGTTGCTCGATCTGTTCACGCTCGAGCAGGATCCGACGCGGGCGGCAGACATGGCGCCCGACATGTCCGCACTCGCCGAGGATCTGCTGATGTCCGGCGCCTACGACGACGCCCTGACCGTCACGCGTGCGCTGCGGACCCGCGCGTCGGCCCCCAAGGGCATCGGCAAAGAGGCCTGCCGGTGCGCGCTGGACGAACTCGGCGAGTCGCTTGCGATGCGCGAAACGGTCGCGCTCATCGGTGACATGGACGAGGACGGCTGGAAGGGCATTAAGGCGGTCATCAATTCGATTGGCGTGTCCAGCGTCGAGGCGCTCAAGAGCGCGATCACCGTCGAGCAGGACAACGTCACCACGACTCGGGCGGAAGCGACCATCGCCGGGTTCGGATCGAAGGCGGTGATGCGGCTGGCGTCGCTCGTCGGAGATTCGCGGTGGTTCGTGCAGCGTCGCGGCGCGCGGCTGCTCGGCAAGATCGGGACGGCGGACGCCGTGCCGCTGCTGCAACCGCTGCTGCGGCAAAGCGATCCGCGTGTGGCCCGCGAAGCGGTCGCCGCGCTGGGCGTGATTCCGGATCCGGCGGCGGCCCGCGCGATCCAGACGGTGTTGCGAGCCGCGACTGGCGACGTGCGCCGCGCGGTCACCGACGCATTGGTGGCCGAGAAAGATCCGCGCGTTGTGCCGATGCTCGTGCGCATCATCGAGGAGAGCGAAGCGCTCGGCAAGGACCACGAGCTCGTACTCGAAACGGTCGGGGCCCTCGGCGCCGTCGGCACGGACGCGGCCGTACCCGTACTCGTCACCGTCTCCCAGAAGCGCTCGTTCTTCGGCCGCAAGAAAGCGCGCGCGCTCAAGGAACGCAGCGTCGATGCGCTCGCCCGCGTCGGCACGGCCCGGTCGGCGGCTGCGCTGCAGGAAGCGGCGACCAAGGGCGACAGGATGCTGCGAAAGATCGCCGCGCAAAGGGTCAAGGCATGACGCAGGGCTTAGGGCTTAGGGCTTAGGGCTGATGGAGCAGAAGAAGGCCGAGGAACTGATCCGGCGGCTCGCCGCGGCGCTGCGGAGCACCGAGCTGTACTCGGCGGCGCATCCGCTCGTGCAGCGCGGCATCGACGCGTTCACTTCCGCCGCACAGGACGGGCTGACGATCACGCCGTCGGTCGTCATCGGCTTCATCGGCGACGAAGTTGTCGTCGACGGGACACGGCTGCCGAAAGGCACGGCGTCGCTCATCGGGTTCGCGCGCGATCTGCGGGACCGCGGCATTGAAAAAATTACGCTGACGCGCGGGCTGTCACGCGTGGAGGTGGGCAGCCTCGTGGCGGCGTTCACCGAGAAAGGCTCGTCGATCCCGCTGCCCGAGCGGCTCATTACGCGCGGCGTCCGCAACGTCACGCTCGGCCGCATCGTCGTCGACGACGTCAGCGGCGATCAGGCGGGCATCGCCGCAGCCAGGCGGGTCTACAGCACGGCCGTAGAAACGGCTGAGAATCTCTGGAACGCGGCGAAAGCCGGCGACCAGCCGGATCCCGGCGCCGCGCGGAAGATCATCGACGGTCTCGCCCGCCTCGTCACGCAGGACCGGACGTCGCTGATGGCGCTGACCGCACTGAAGAAGTACGACAACTACACGTTCACGCACATGGTGAACGTGTCGGCGCTCGCGATGGCGCAGGCACGGGCGCTGAACATCGACGGTCCACTGCTGCGCGAGTTCGGATTCGCCGCGCTGATGCACGACATCGGCAAGGTCAACACGCCGCTCGAAGTGCTGAACAAACCCGGCAAGCTGACCGGCGAAGAATTCGACATCATGAAGCGCCACGTCATCGACGGCGCGCACATCCTGCGACGCACGCCGGAGATGCCGGCGCTGGCGCCGATCGTCGCGTTCGAGCATCACCTGAAGCAGGATCTGAGCGGCTATCCGGAAAAGATTGGCGGCCGGAAGCTGAATCTCTGCACGATGATCGTGTCGATTGCCGACGTGTTCGACGCGCTGCGCAGCAACCGGCCGTACCGCGAAGGCATGGCGACCGTCCGCATCCGCAGCGTCATGGGCGAACAGGGTAACC
>JAYVMG010000199.1:0-11406 GCA_043759095.1 Acidobacteriota bacterium
TGAACCGTGGATGGCGCTGACGTTCAGCGAAGGCAGCATCGGCGGCGACATCGAGCGCGTGAACCTGAATCAGCTCGAGTCGTTCTACGGCAAGACACCCGCCTCCGCGCCTCTGGCGCTTCGGCGAGGCGAGCCGGATGATCTGAACCGCTTCGTCGAGCCGACCGGCTCGAACGGCGCCGCGATTGCGCCTGCCAACACCGCATCGCATCACGCGCTGCTGCTGATCAATCCGCACACGTCATTCTTTTTCCGCTCCGAGGCGCAGATGACGAGCGCGGAGGGTCTGAATGCGTACGGCGCGCTGACATGGGGTCAGTTCTTCATCTATCAGGGTTTCAACGAGCGCGCCGGCTGGATGCACACGTCGAGCGGCGTGGACAACATCGACGAGTACCTCGAAACGGTGACCAAGAAGGGCGACGGCTTCACCTATCGCTACGGCACCGACGATCGCGCGGTGACGTCGAGCAGGATCACCGTGCCGTACAAGACCGCCACCGGCGTCGCGAAGAAGGACTTCACCATCTACCGCACGCATCACGGTCCTGTCGTTCGCGAGGCGGACGGCAAGTGGGTGAGCGTCCGTCTGATGCAGGAACCGTTGAAGGCGCTCCAGCAGTCGTACCTCCGCACAAAGGCCAGAAACTACAAGGCCTTCAAAGAGACGATGGAGCTGCATACCAACTCGTCGAACAACACGATTTACGCCGATGCCGACGGCAGCATCGCCTACTTCCACTCCAACTTCATCCCGAAGCGCGATCCGAAGTTCGACTGGACCAAACCGGTGGATGGCAGCACGTCCGCGACAGAGTGGAACGGTGTGATGTCGGTCGACGAGACGCCCGGCTTGCTGAATCCCGCGACCGGCTGGCTCTACAACGCGAACAACTGGCCGTGGTCGGCGGCCGGCCCGAACAGTCCCAGGAAGGCGGACTACGCCGGCTACGTGGATCGCGGCGTCGAAGAGAGCGCGCGCGGCTTCCACGCACTGCGCGTCTTCGACAAGAAGACGGACTTCACGCTGACGTCGCTGATTGGCGCGGCCTACGACAGTTATCTCCCGGCGTTCGAGACGATGATCCCGCAGTTGCTGAAGGCGTACGATCAGGCGCCGGCGTCCAACCCGCTCAAGGCGAAGCTGGCGGAGCAGATCAAGGCGCTGCGCGGCTGGGACTACCGGTGGTCCGTCGCGTCGGCGCCGACGTCGCTGGCGATCTATTGGGGCGAAGAACTCGGCCGCCGCGTGGGCGATGCCGCGCGCAAGAACGGCGTGTCGGCGGACCACTACATGGCCAACGACGCGACCGCGGACGATCGTCTGCAGGCGCTGGCGACGGCGTCGGACACCCTCACCGCCGACTTCGGGAAGTGGAAAACGCCGTGGGGCGACATCAACCGTTTCCAGCGACTGACCGGCGACATCGTGCAGCCGTTCAACGACGCAGGGCCGAGTCTGCCGGTCGGCTTCACCTCGTCGCGCTGGGGATCGCTGGCGTCATTCGGCGCACGTTCGTACAAGGGCACGAAGAAAATGTACGGCAACACCGGCAACAGCTTCGTCGCCGTCGTCGAATTTGGCGACACGGTAAGCGCGAAGGCCGTGTCGGCCGGCGGCGAGGCGAGCGACGTGAAGTCGAAGCACTTCAACGATCAGGCGCAGCGCTACAGCACGGGCGATCTGCGCGATGTGTATTTCTATCCCGCGCAACTGACGGGCCACACGGACCGTCAGTACCATCCGGGTCAGTAAGAAGTTAGGCGGCTTCGATCAACTTTTTCGCATCAGCGATCCCGCGACACAGGAGGATTCATGATCGGCCGTCGTCTTCTTCCGTTCCTCGTCATCTGCGCAAGTCTGGTCCTGCCTTTACACGCGTTCGCGCAGCAGCAGCACGCCGCCGACGGCGTCAACCTGAACGATGACGGGCTGCCGCAGTACTCGACCTTCTCGTTGTGCGCGATCGATCCGGTGACGGGGCAGTCCGGCGCCAGCGTCACCACCCGCGTGCCGTTCGTGGGACGGGCGGTGCCGCACGTGCGCGCGGGCGTCGGCGCCGTTTGCACGCAGGCGTCCACGGTCGTCGAATACGGACCGCGCGGTCTCGACCTGCTCGCGAAAGGCGTCGAGCCGCAGGACGTGTTGCAACAATTGCTTGCCAGCGACGAAGGGCGCGAGTCCCGGCAGGTCGGCGTCATCGACATGAAGGGGCGCTCGGCGGCGCACACCGGCAAAAGCAACAACGCGTGGGCAGGAAGCCGTCAGGGGCGCAACTACACCGTGCAGGCCAACATCATGGTCGGCCCCGAGGTGGTGGACGCCGTCGCCTCAACATTTGAGGCGAGCGAGGGGACCGGCATGCCGCTCGCCGAGCGGATGATCCTCGCGATGGAGGCGGGCCACGCCAAGGGTGGCGACAAGCGGTGGGGTCTGCTGCAATCGGCGGCGATCAAGATCGCCGATCCGAACGATCCCGGCCGCGGCGGCGACTTCATCACGCTGGTGATCGAGGTCGGCGAGAACGCGGAGCCGGTCGCGGAACTGAAGCGGATCTACTACACGACCGGCCGCCGGCTCGGATACCGCAGCTTCTCGCGCGTGGACGGCGCCGACGTCATCGAGTTGAAGCGCATGCTCCATGGCGCCGGCTACTGGCGCAAGGCGTTGGCGGCGTTCCCGGAGGCGCCGGCGTCGATCAACACGCCGAAGATGCAGGAGCTGCGCAAGACTGATCAGGCGCAGTACGACCGGATTGCCGCCGAGACCCGGAAGGCGTCCGCCGACTACACGCGCGACTACGCGCAGTTCGACGAGGAGACGATTGCGGCGGTCGACAAGTTCAGGGCCGACAAGAACCTGAATTTCCAGGGCGACCCGGCGGGACTGGTCGACGCACGGTTCATCGACGCCCTGCGGACAGCGTACTTCGACAAGCAGAAGGCCGCGGCGAAACGCTGAATTGAGCGTGGCGCAGGGCTTCAGCCTTGCGAGGCCCCTGCAGCGCTACAAGTACTGCGCCACGTTACGGAAGCGTGTAGTCGAACGTGTAGAAGTGCTTGCCGTCGACGATGTCGATGGTCAGCGTGCCGGTGATGCCGGTCAGTTCCTCGGTGCCGGTGTCCGGGATCACGGTGATGATCAGCATCTGCGCGCCGCGGGTCATCGTGCCTGAGTGCGCCAGCGCAAACGTCCCCGCACGCCCCTGCAGTGTGCCGCGGACCCGTTCGATCGCGACGTACGTTCCCGAGTCCTTCACCTCGGCCGCCATCCCGGTCAGCATCTGACCGAGGCCGGCGCCGTCGAGATCGCCGTGGTACTGCTTGTCGATCGACATCCGCCCAACCGTCGGGTCGCTGATCCCGTCATCCGTCTGCGGTTTGATCTTCACGTCGAACGTGCCGCTCGCGTGCTTGGTCATGGCTGCGCCCTTCTGCCGGGGAGTCGGAGCGGCAAATGCGGAGAGGGTCAGGCCCAGAACGATGCTGATGGTGGAGGCCGTCATTCGAGTCATCTTATACTGAGCACATGAAACTCGTTGTCGCGTGTGTGATCGTGTGGGCATCAGCAGTCGCATCCGCTCAACAGCCGCCGGCGGCGGCGATGGTGGACACGCCGACCGTAAGGGTCCTAACCGGGTTGACCGTGCCCGAGTTCGAGGCGGAGATGCAGTCGATGACGCAGGCGCTGGGCGTGTCGTGCGGCTCATGTCACGCGCGCGGAAACTTCGGCAGCGACGCCAACCCGCGCAAGCTCGCGGCCCGCAGGATGCTCGAGTTGACCACGACGATCAATAGGCAGTTTTTCCCCGACTACAAACCGGTCGCTGGTGAATCGCGCCTCGGCAGGGTCACGTGCTTCACGTGCCACCAGGGTGACACGCGTCCAAAAACGCAGCCGTAACGGAAAAAACCGCCGAGATCGCCGAGAAACGTACTGATCTTCTCAGCGATCTCCGCGCGCTCTGCGGTTTTTACTATTTGGTGTCGCGGTCGCGGCGGACGGGGACCTTGCGTCCTCGGATCGTCGTCGCCCGCAGCGCGGCGATGATCTCTTCTGCGCGCGATTCCGGCACTTCGACCAGCGAGAAGCGATCGGCGATCTGGATCGCGCCGAGCTCGCCTGAGTTGATCCCAGCCTCGCCGGTGATCGCGCCGACGAGATCGCCAGGCCGGATGCCCGCTTCACGCCCGGCGCCGACAAACAACATCGCGACGGCTTCCGTCGGAGCCGGGCGATCGCGCCGTTTCTCCCGCGGGCTCGCCGGTCCGACGACGGCGCCCTTCGAGAACCGTTGCGGCGTTCGGGTTTCACGCGCCGGACCGCGCTCCTCACGTTCAGGGCGGAAGCCGCGCTGCGCCGGCCGCTCGTGCGCGACGACGGTGGGGATGTCGCGTTCCGCGTCATCACCGGCTTCAGCCCGATGCGCCAGCTTCACCGCCGCCGACGCGATGGCGACGATGTCGAACTCCTGCGCCAGCGTATCCACGACGACGCGGACGTCGTCGAGGTCGCCGGCGAGAATCAGCTCACGAATTGACGCCTTCGTGACGTCCAGGCGCCGCGTGCGCAGTTCGGCGACCGTTGGCACCGTGAGGATGTCGATCTTTTGCTTGGTGAAGCTCTCGATGCTGCGGAGCTGGCGATGCTCGCGCGGTTCGGCGAGCGTGATCGCCGTGCCCTCGCGCCCCGCGCGGCCCGTGCGGCCGATGCGATGCACGTAGGCTTCAGCTGCCGGCGGCACGTCGTAGTTGAAGACGTGCGACAGGTGCTCGATGTCGAGACCGCGCGCCGCGACGTCGGTGGCGATCAACAGGTCCGCCTTGCCACCCCGGAACATCTGCATCACGCGATCGCGCTGCCGTTGCTCCATGCCGCCGTGGAGCGCCTGGGCACGCCGGCCGTGCGCGTTCAGCGTTTCCACCAGCGTCTCGACTTCCAGACGCGTACGGCAGAAGACGATCGCCGACGTCGGGTTCTCCATGTCCAGCACGCGATCGAGCGCGGCGGGTTTGTGGGAACGCGGCACGATGTAGGCGATCTGCCGGACGCGCGGCATCTTGCCGGCCGCCGTTTTCTCGCGGGCGACGATCACCCGCGCCGGGTTGTTCAGGTGTCGCTGTGCGATGGACAGAATGCGTGCGGGCATCGTCGCCGAGAACAGCGCCGTCTGCCGCGTTTTGGGTGTGGCTTCGAGAATCGCGTCGAGATCCTCGGCAAAGCCCATGTCGAGCATCTCGTCCGCCTCGTCGAGCACGAGCATGCGCAGGTTGCCGAGCTTCAGCGTGCCGCGCTTGATGTGGTCGAGCGCGCGCCCCGGCGTGGCGACGACGATACCGGCGCCGCGCTCGAGGGTTCGAATCTGCTGCGAGATGGGCGCACCGCCGTACACGGGCAGCACCGTCACGCCGAGTCCTTTGGCGTACTTGTGAATCGCTTCGGAGACCTGCATGGCCAACTCGCGCGTCGGCACGAGCACCAGGCCGCCGGTCTGTTTTTTCGCCGCCGCATCGTCTCCGACCAGCCGCTGCAGCATCGGCAGCGCGAACGCCGCCGTTTTGCCGGTTCCGGTGGCCGCCTGTCCCAGCACGTCGCGCTTGGCGAGCATCAGGGGAATCGTTTCCCGCTGCACAGGCGTCGGCTCTTCATACCCGAGTGCGCTCACCGCCGCGGCGAGCTGATCGATCAAACCCAGGCTGCTGAAACCGCCTGCTTCGCTGTTACCGGACGTAGGACTCATGTCGCGTAGTACCTCATCGTTGATTGTGTCGTGCGAGGACACAACTAGCAACCACGCACTTGCCTGCCGCCAGCTGTCAACCTTTCGCGGTCCAATAGCTGACGTGCGCTGCGCGCCGGTCCGCGTTGCTGAACCGCACGATCCACACGAGACCCCACGCCAGCCAGAACGCCGCCATCCACCACGCGGTCCAGTAACCGGCCGTCACCCGCTGATTGGTCCACGGCAGATAGCGAAGCAGGAACGTCCACGCGCCCATCAGCGCGATGAGCACGCCGGCCGTGCGCGGTCGTCTCGGGTAGACGAGCAGTGCGGCGGTCAGCAGCGCGGTCCAGACGAAGAACTCGAGCATGCTACGGCACCACCGCGACGACTTCGTTCGACGCCGGGCTGGTCCCGCACGCGCTGACACCGGATACGCGCGCGTAATAGGTGCCGGACTTGACGCCGGTGGCGGTGTAGGTCGTCGCGCTGCTGTGGAGGTCGGTGCGGCTCTGGTCGGATTTGCCTGGCGCCGATCCTGCCTCGAGGATGTAGGACGTCGGCGCTCCGGTTCCCGCGCCCCACGCAATGTCCACCGCGCTTCCCTTGATCGACACAACCTTCAGATCGTGCGGAGCGGGTTGCGGGCAGACCGCTTCGGTTTTGCTGCTGCCGCAGCCGGCGGCCAGCAGGGCGAGCAGAAGGAGTCCTCCGGTGGTCGTCGCGCGAACATGACGTGTCATGCCTCTAGTTTAGATGACCGAGAAAGATTGTGTGGCGCGGGCCGCCTTTTTTCAATCGTGCGCGCACGCGTTCGACCTGGACCGCAAATCCGCCGTGGCGGAGGCGCTGCTCGAACTTTCTGTCCTCCCACGCGGACCAGACCGCCAGCACGCCGCCTTCTTTCAGCGCGCCTCGCGCGGCGGCCAGCCCGGCATCATCGTACAGCCGGGTGTTGAGCGAGGCTGTGAACGCGGCGGGACCGTTGTCCACGTCCAGCAGGACGACGTCGAAGCGGCGCGTGCTGGACCGCAGCGTCGCGGCGACGTCGCCGGCCTCGACCTGCACCCGCGGGTCCCTCAGCGGATGTCCCGCGAGCGGGCCTAGCGGACCGCGGTTCCATTCGACGACGCCAGGCACGAGTTCTGCCACCACGACCGTCGCATCAGGCGGAAGCAGGTCGAGGGTCGCGCGCAGCGTGAAGCCCATGCCGAGCCCGCCGACGAGCACGCACGGTGCCTCGCGCGTCCGCGCCAGCTTGCAGCCGAACGACGCGAGCGCTTCTTCGGACCCGTGCATCCGGCTCGACATCAGCGGTTTTCCGGCAGCGAGGATCACGTACTCGTTGCCCTGGCGGGTGAGGCTCATGTCTTCGCCGTCAGGTGTGCGCGTCTGACCCAGCAGTTCCCAGGCGATCACGGGCTCCTCAAGTTGTCAGCCGTCCAGGTTATGCAAACGTCCACAGCGTCGGGTTGTTCCTGGTTGTTGTGGTGGATAGCGTTCATGATTCTATCGGGTGCGCGCGCGTGGGTTTACGTCGACGCTGGACATGCGCCCCCGAATTCATGACGCGACCGGACGCGCGGACTTAGCGGGTGTCCCCGAACAGGTTCACGACGAACTCGGCAATCAGCCGGTGCGTGGCGGGACTGGGGCCAGCTCTCCGACCAGGTAGGGCATGGTCTCCCGGTCGTTGACGCCCTCACCGAACGTGAAAGAGTCGCCGAAGAACAGCGCGCAACGGCTTGAATCGGGCGAGTACGTATGTGATCTCCACGCCTTTCCACTCCGGGACCGCGCCGAAACTCAGGTAGCTGGTTGCGTCGTCGCCGCCTGACTGTCACGCTAAATCACCCTCGGAACCCGCAGAACCGGTACAAAAACCGGCACAGTGAACATGTCGTGGCTCTGTCAGTACGATAACGGTCCGGCTTCCATCAGTGTGCCGGTTTTTGTACCGGTCGATGTGCCGGAACCGCCATATGGCACGTGTTATAATGCCATATGGCTGGTATCCAGAAAATGACCCAAGCTGACTACGTACTCGACGTGCTGGGCGGAGCAACGGTGTTCCGCGGTCCGCGGCGTTCCGACCCTGCACAGCTCCGAACTCGCATCATGAGCGGTCTCCCATACCGGTCGCTCGAATCCGTGTGTCGGCGGCTACAGCTCACCTTGCCGGAGACCGCGACGATCCTTCACACGCCGATCCGGACGCTGGCTCGACGGAAGCGCGAGCGGAAACTTCAGGCCGTCGAATCGGATCGGCTCGTGCGGCTCGCACGGGTGGCCGCGCACGCCGTCGCGGTGTTCGGCGACGAGTCGACAACTGCCGCCTGGTTGCGCCGGCCGAATCGAGCCCTCGGGGGTGAGATGCCGTTCCGGCTTCTCGACACCGAAGTCGGAACGGCACAAGTCGAAGATGTGTTGGGCCGGATCGAGTACGGGATCGTCGCGTAGTGCGTGTTTGGAGAGTCGTCCCCGCGGGACATCAGGCGTTCGATGGCGAAGGGACGAGGCGGTTTGGAAGTCGGTGGGTGCCGAAGGGCCTGCCGGCCATTTACACCTCGGCGACGCTCTCTCTCGCCGCGCTCGAACTCTTCGTCCACACCGACCCTGACCTGGCGCCGGTGCACCTTCGGGCGATTTCGGCGAACGTCCCGGACCACTTGGCTGTGCACGAGATCGCGCTGTCGGAGCTTCCCGCGAGCTGGCGTGAGATCCCGGCGCCGGCGGACCTTCAGGAGCTCGGACGATTATGGCTCCTCGATGGAAAGGCGTTGGCTCTGTCCGTGCCTTCGGTCGTCGTCCCGACAGAACGCAATTACCTACTCAATCCGTCACACTCGGATTTCCGGCGAATCCAAATGGGTGAGACGCACGATTTCAGCTTCGATCCCCGAATGTGGAAGGCGGAAAGGGGGCGGAGATCCTGAGCACGCAAGCGCGCGAAGCCCTCGCCTTTGAAGAGGGTATCGATATCCGCTGGACTCAAGTTCGCTAACTCTGCAAAGGCATAGAGAATCTGACGATTCTGGCGTTCAGTCCTCGCGAAGTCGCTGAACGTGAAGTCGAACCCGTGCCGACGTCTCTCAGGGCACAAGCCTGAACACCGTCCCCAGGCCGAGCGCGCCTCCGCGTGTCGTCGTTCCGTAGAGGTTTCCGTCAGACCCCTGGATAAGCGAGGCCTCCGGTTGCGCTCCATCCGTATTACCGCCGCTGAAGTAATGCAGCACGGTGAAGACGCCGGCTGGCGTGATCGTGAAGACGGTGCCTGGGATGCCGATGCCGGGTTCTCCTGAGGTCGTGCCGTAGAAGTTCCCGTTCGTTGCTTGGACCAACCCCGACGGAAACTTGCCGTCACCGCCGGTGAAGGCATGAAGAAGCGTGAAACGACCATCGGCGCTGAGTTTGAAGACCGTGCCGCAGTCGAACGCGCCTCCGGAACCGGCGGTTCCGTAGAAGTTTCCGTCGGCGCCCTGAACGACGGCTTGCGGCGCACTGCCATCTGCTCCGCCGGTGAACGTATAGACGAGGGCGAAGTTCCCACCGGGTGTGAGCTTGAACACCGTACCCCTCGAGGCGCCGCCGCCAGAATTTGTTGTCCCGTAGAAGTTCCCATCCGCCGCCTGAATCACCGGCGTGAACGGCGCCGATCCGTCTGCACCACCGCTGAAGGCGTATAGCACGGTCGTCACTCCCAGCGGCGTGAGGCGGAACACGGTTCCATTGGGGTTTCCTCGACTGGTGCCCTCGGTCGTCCCGTAGAAATTCCCGTCACTCGCCTGACGGAGAGGAGCTTGGGGAAGCCCGCCGTCGCCCGTGCCATTGAAGGCGTGCAGGAGCGCGACGGTGCCCTGTGGCGTCATCTGGAAAACCGCCCCAATGCCGGCCGCGCCGCCGAGTGTCGTCGTTCCGTAGAAGTTTCCGTCAGTCCCCTGGATCAGCGCTGCATTCGGGTCCCCGCCATCATTTGGGCCCCCGGCGAAGTTGTGAAGGACCGTCAAGGCGCCAGCCGGAGTCATCCGAAACGTGGTGCCGCCGGTTGGGACCGATCCGCCGGTAGAAGTGGTTCCGTAGAAATTGCCGTCAAGGCCCTGAACGAGAGCGGCCGTCGGACTCTGTCCATCTGGGCCCGCGAACGAATGGAGGAGCGTGAACGTCCCCGACGGGATGCTCACGACTACGGTGATAGCGTTCGACGCTGGACTGGTCCCGCAAGCGTTTGTCGCCTGAACCTGCACATAGTATGTGCCCGCTGGCACGTTCATCGCGGTGAATGAGGTTGCGGACCCGTTGTTGATCACACCCAGATCGGCGCTTCCCGCCGACGAGCCGATGTCGATGATGTAGCTGGCGGGCAGGACTGATGCGGCAGTCCACGAAAGGGTCACCGTCAGTCCACTCACGAGGGCCGTCAGGCCACTCGGAGCGTTGGGCACCCTCGTACAGGGACCCACGATGAGTTGAATCTCGTTCGATGAGCCGCTCGCGCCGCCCTGATTGATCCCCAGCACTCGGACGTAGTAGGTGCCCGCGGCGACTGTCGTGGCCGTGAAGGTCGGGACGTTGCTTCCCGTTGAGAAGTTCGCCAGGTTGCTGAGGCCCGGCGCGGTTCCCGCCTGAATGACGTAGCCGGTTGGCGCACAGCCAGTCATTGGCGGTTGCCAGGACAACGTGACTACGGCACTGGCGACCGTTGCGAACAGATTCGTGGGCGAGCTGGGTGGTGTCGAGCAACTACCGAGGATCGATACAACGATCTCGTTTGATGATGGGCTGGTGCCCGCCGCGTTCTGCGCCAGCACCCGCACGTAGTACGTCCCCGGCGGCACGTTGGTCACCGTCAGGGCGGGTAAGACCGATCCCGTATTCGCATTCGCGAGATCCGAAAGGCCCGCGGCCGATCCAGCTTGTACGAGGTACGACGTCGGTGTGCCGCTGGTGGTCGGCGGCATCCACGACAGCGCTACGGTGGTTCCGATCACACTCGCGGTCAACGTTGTCGGCGGGCCAGGCGGCGCGATCGCTGCGGCGATTCGGGTGCCCCGTCTCGGCGTTGGCCAGGTCGTTGTCGGTGCCGGACATTCCGCGATGACCACACCCTGAAAAACCGGAGTCAGGGCAACCGAACTGGCGAGACATCGCCAGGGCCGCAACACTGTGGCGGTATTTTGAGCGGTCTGCCCGTTCGGGAATGCCGTCAAGGTGAGCAGGACAGTGACCGCTGCACATGTCAATCGCATCACGCGAGTCTAGGATTTGTGAAGAGTCACATCAAGCACAGCAGGTGCGGTCAGCGATCGTGTTGCTGCACGCGAGCCCCACGACCGACGGCGCATCGCAACACGAGATTTTGTCTATTGGCCAAGCTCGGCAACACGCTAAGCCAGCGTACTAGCGTTTGTAACCTGCGCGCTCATCGACCGCGCCAGCGGCTGAGCGCGAGGCATTCTGCTATCACAAAGATCAGCGTTTCGTCGGTGCATCCCATTTCATCAGCGTATCGAATTGTCGTCGCTCGCCCGGCGTCATCGTGACGACGCGGCGCTCCACAAACTCTGCAAAGGCCATTCGTTCACGGAGCGCGGCAATTTCCGCCGCCCACGGTCGCATAACGGCCGCGTAGCCCGCTCCGCCGGCGGCAGCCGACGCCAGGGCAAAGACGAGCGCCAACACCCAG
>JAYVMG010000200.1:0-11382 GCA_043759095.1 Acidobacteriota bacterium
TCCGAAAAGCGATTCCCCGTCGGCACCTTCATGATTCAGCCCTGCGAGTCCGGTCGCGCCGCCTATACCATCGCCATTAATTCGATCCGATAAGTGGCCGCGCCGTTCCACTTTCAGGCCTTTACCGTCAAGGGAAACGGCAGACTTAATCGGATCGTAACCAACATTCAAATCGCAGCAGCGTATGACCCAGCAACCCCACCGAGTCCGCTGCCGGTTGCCGCGACGGCAACAGCGCTTTGGGATACGGGTGCGACCAATACCTGCATAACTCCCGCGCTGGCGAAGTCGATGGGACTGAGCCAGGTCGGCGTCGCCACGATGGACCATGGCGGCGGAAAGAGCGACAAGCTGCCTCGTTATCTTGTGAACCTGACCTTGCCGAATCAGGTGACCATCGCCGGACAAATGATCACGGAGTTGCCTGCGGCCCAAGAGTTTGACGTCATTATCGGAATGGACATCATCACGCACGGCGATTTCTCGATTAGCAACGTCGCAGGCAAGACGTGCCTCTCGTTTCGCATCCCGTCGTGTGATGTTGTCGATTACGTCGCGGAAGCGAACAAGCTCCAGTTCGCTGGCGTCAGTCCGAACGCGCCGTGTCCTTGTGGTAGCGGCCGAAAATTCAAGAAGTGCCATAGGACGTAGCTCTTTACTCCTCCCGCTTCGGCATGTATTTGTCGTAGTCGATGGGTGCATCTGCCTGCACCGGCTTCACGCGCCATTCCCACGCCGGAACCAGATATGGCGGGTTGTCCACCGACTCCCGGTATTCCAGCCGCTTGCCGTCCACCTGCTTGATCGCTCGGCTGATGCGCTCTCCGTCATTCAGCTTCCGCGTGTTCCACCGAAATTCAAACTCGTTCAGGTAGTTCGGCAGGTGCTTCCGGCTGACGCTGTGGAACGTGCCCATGACGCCGCGCTTGATGAGCGAGAATACGCCTTCAATCGTGTTGCTGTGGACGTCGGTGTTGTAGCGCACGTACTCGCCGCGTGAGTGCGTCACCGATTCGTGCCCGCCCTGAAATGCTTTTCCAAGGGCCGTGTATGCCGGGGCTTCGTCGGTGATCAGGCGGCACGTCAGGTCCGCGTTCTCTGCAATCAGTTCCCCGAGGCCAGCCGCCGTCACGCGATCCAGTAGACGGAAACGCACATCGCCGCCACGCTGGACGATTCCGGCAACCGCCATCTTGTCCGCTGCGCCGCGACCACGACGGAGACGCCCTGCACCCTTCGTCATGTTCGGTCGCCGCACCTTGCCACCGACGTAGGTTTCATCGGCTTCGACAGTGCCGGTCATCTTCGTCGGCTCCGTCCCTGCCACATCGCTGCTCAGGCCGTGCCGAATCCGACGCAGCACGAACAGCGCTGACTTGTGGGTGATCTGCATTTCGCGGGAGAGCTGCAACGCACTGATCCCTTTTTTCGAGCTTGCTGCTTTCCAGAACGCATACACCCACACGCGCATCGGCAACCGCGACTCCTCGAAGATCGTTGCCGTCCGCACGCTGAACATCTGCTTGCACCCACGGCAGCGCCACCGATAGTCCTTGTTCCGCGTGCCGTCGGCGCTCGTCATCTTGTAGACATCCACGACGCCGCAGCGCGGGCAGGCCGGTGCGCCGCTCCAGCGATGCTGCTCCATGAACTCAATCGCCGCCGGCTCGTTGACGGTCGCTTGTTGCAGGGCGATCAGGATAGGCGAGGCGTTCTTGACCATGCGAGAAGTGTAGGCTAAGTTTCATTAAGTATCAAGATGTTTCTGTGTTTTTTTGCGTCATTTGACGAGACGACAGGCCTACCTAACAGACACTGGCGAGCGAGAACGACTCATAAGTATTGATTTTATTGCACTTATCGCACTTTACCTCTATGGTGATCGGGATTCCGCAACGCGTCAGTGCCCTGCCTCAGCCGAGACAGTGGCCGACATACGGTGTCGTTCTCTTGGTGCGAATGGTATTTTTCAGTGTTTTTTTGTGTCTCGCGCATTGACATCGACCTTTCGTACTGGTTCAATTAGATTCACTTGGACGGGAGCGCATATGACTGAAACCTACAAACTCAAGATCAAGATCGGGCCGCACGAGTTCGAAGCCGAGGGGGATGCAGCAGCGGTCAAGGATCAGTTCGAGATTTTCAAGGACTTGGTGAAAGATGCCACGGCGACCACTCCGGCGACACCACAGGCCGCCACATCTGGCGGTCAGGCTCCTCCATCGACGCCATTGGGCTCCACACTCCCGCCTCCCGCCAACAACGTCGATGACGCGCTGCCGCGCATCATGAAGGCGGATAGCCGCGTCGTGAGCCTGACCGTAACCGCCAAATCGAACGATGACGCCGTGCTGCTTCTGCTGTATGGGCAGAAGGCGCTTCGCAGTAACGACAGCGTGACCGGCGCGGAGATCATGAGCGGCTTGCAGATGTCTGGCGTGGCCGTGGAGCGTGCCGACAAGCTCCTGATTAAGTTGGCCGACGCCGGAGATGCCATCGCAGTCGGCATCGGTCGGGCTAAGCGCTACCGCCTGACCAATCCAGGCATTGCAAAGGCTCGCGCCTTGTCGGCGGAACTGATCGCCAACGTCGCGTGATCGAAATTGAAGGGGGTGATGTTGTGAGGTTAGGTTATGGGCCGCGCTGGACGGCCCAAGAGAAGTAGGAGCGGGCTTGCGGTTTGGACGGCCCCCCGCTCCTATATCCGGCACCCTTGCACTACCGTAGGGTCCCTGCGTGACGAAAGTGGCAGACGTGCGCGGTTTGCAACCGCGTGGCCGTTGACGCGGCCGTCCGGGTCCGATCCCCGGCGCAGGGACCAATTTTACATCGGATGATCGAAGGAAGTACAGTCCATGGCGAAACGCCAAAAATCCAAGCGCAAAGGTGGGAAACGCGGCCCCAAAGAGGAACGGCTGGTCATTGCCGACGCCCGCGCTGCGCTCGATAAGCTCCTGAAGAAACCCACCAAGTAGACCGCGCTGGCCGTTGCCGACGCTCGGAGCCAAGGTCTGAAAAAAGCCTGGCATCAACTGCCTAGTCCCGCGCTTTAAATGGATACTTAATATCCGCTAACTGCCTTACGTGGATACTTAATATACTTAATGCACGGAGAGTTTAATCGTTGCACTGTTTGTTAAAGCCCTAACAAACAATGACTTAGGTCTCTAGGCCAATGACAGATCTGCGCAGATCCGCACCCGGCGCGGAGATTGATACTCATCCACGTCGACAGCACCCACAAATCACAGGGAGTCGACGTGAAACACATCTGGACCGACCGTCCATCACCCCATACCGACGCCAATAAGCGCAGCGCCGAACGTCGTATCATCGCGCTGCCCGCGCGCCTCACGTGGAAGGATCAGCGCGGCACGACGCGCTTCGCCACCGTCGTCGCGCGCAATGTCAGTGATTTCGGGGTGTACGTGGAGTGCCAATCACCAGTGTCGATCCCGCTCTTCAGGCTGGTGCAGTTTCAGCTCGAACGTGACGGTCGCGATGGCGCCAGGCTGCCAGACATCCTGCAGCAGGGACGCGTGCTGAGCGCCGTCTATCGCGTATCGCCGCCATCCGCGGCGCAGCCGCAGGGGCTCGCGCTCCGACTGATGATCGATCCGAAGCGCAACGCCGTGATGGAACAGCAGACGCGCGCGACGGCCTAACTCTTCTTTCTCCAGTATCGCGCGAGGCCCCGCCAGCTCAGATCAAAACGACCCGCGACTTCGTACGCCTGCGCATCGGACTCGGTCATGGTGCGCCGAAGCTCGCGGCGGATTTCCTCCGTAAACCACGCCTCGCGATCCGTATCGCTTCCCTTCCGTGCGAGCGACGTCTTCACCAGGCCGCTGGTCAACTCCAGGCGATCCGCCATCTCGGTGAGGTGCGCCGCGATTGGCGAGTACGGGCCGAAATGCGTGATGAACAGCGTCTCTGGCCGCCACGCGCTGATCCGCGCGACGCTCTCGCGCCAGGCGTCGAGGTCGATGTCGGGCGGCGGCGTCGGCGGCATGATGAAGCGCCCCGCCTGCAACCGTACACCGGCTGTATCACCAACAAACGCGATGCCTGAGTCGGCGTTGAAGACGCTGACGTGATGTGACGCGTGCCCCGGTGTGTAGGCCACGTCCAGATCGCGCCCGCCCGCGGCGATTCGCTCGCCGCCACGCAGGATCACCAGGTTGTCCGCCGGCACCGGGCGCATCTCGCCCCACAGCGTGTCCATCTCGCCTTCCCACAATCGGGTGGCGCTGGCGATCAGCTTCGACGGATCGACCATGTGGGGCGCGCCTTTTTCGTGCACGTAGACCCGGATCGCGGGGTTCTCGCGCACGAGCGTGCCGGTCGAGCCGGCATGATCGAGATGAATGTGGGTCAGCAGGATTGAGCGGACATCGGCCAGCGCAATGCCCGCGCGGTCGAGCCCGGCCCGCAGCGCCGGCAGCGTGCTCGACGGCCCGGGGTCGACAATCGCGGCGCCGCCCGGCCCATACAGGATGACCGAGGCGATCACGCCTTTGACACCGGAGAAATTCAGATCGAGATACGAGAGGCCTGAGGCAAGTGTGATCATGATGGTCGATTCCGTCGCGCGCGCGCGAACCCGATGAGGCCAACGACGATGACCAGCGCCAGAGCGACAAGCCCCGTGCGCCCGATCCATCGCTCGAGCGTGTCCCAGCTGTATGCCAGCGAGTAGCCCGCAAACGCCACTGTCGTGCACCAGACGATGGCGCCTGATGCGTTGTAGAAGAGGAACGTCGGCCACGCCATACCGCTCCCGCCAGCGAGCACAGCTCCCACCACGCGCAAGCCGGTGATGAACCGTGCGGCGAACACGGTCTTCGGTCCGTGCCGCTCGAAAAACCGATCGAACTGGATCAGGCGTTCGCGCGTGAGACCGATGCGCCATCCGTGACGCTCCGCGATCCGCCGCCCGCCGCGCCGGCCAATGAAAAACCCGAGGTTATCGCCCAAAATCGCGGCCGTGATCGCCGTGACAATGACCCAGAAGAGCGACAGCTGCCCGTGGTGCGCGAGCGCCGCGCCCGCCAGCAGCGCCGTCTCGCCCGGCACGGGCAACCCCGTATTCTCGAGAAATACGCCGCCAAAGACGACGGCGTAACCGTAACGCGCAAAGAGATCGAGGAGCCAGACCGGCATGGACTAATGATTGACGAACATGACTAACGACTACCTGGCCCACGCAGCGGCCGGCCTGGCAATGACGATCGCGAACGCCCCTAACGAAAGTAAAAGGCGCATATACAGGGAATGCTAGCAGATTGCCCATGTAACTTTACCTGGCGCGGCTGGTCCAACCACTGCAGTGATAATTCGCGCAACCGGCGTGCTGCGACGACGACTCATCGGCGTGCTTCTCGCATTCTGTCTCTGCGCATCGCGGATCAACGCCAGAGCCGCCACAGCGACGGTCGTGCAGCAGGGCGACGCGTCGATCGCGCGCGACGCCGCCGCAGGCACATGGACACTGGCCGCCGGCGGCGCGGCGCTCACGCTCGCCCTCGATGCATCGCGCGACTTCGCGCTCCTCAGCCTGACATCGGCATCGGGTGCCGCGTGGGCCGCCAGCCCGGCCGCCGACAGTGTCGTTCACGTGGGGACGCAATCGCTCGCGTTCGGGAGCCGCGCTGCCGGCTTTACCTATCGAGGCGTCACGACCGAGACGCGCGGCGCCACACTGCAGCTCAACGCGACGTTCCTCCTCGCATCAGACGCGCTCACCGTCACGCGGCACTACGCCATCGTCTCCGGATCCCCGACATTCGAAGCGTGGACCACGTATCAAGGCGCCGGGGTGGCGATTGCCGATCTCAACGCGTTGCAGATCACGGTCCCCACCGGCACGGTCCGCTGGCTGACGGGGCTGCAGGGCGACAACGCGGACGTGCCGACGGACCGCGCCTTTACGCTTCAGCAACAGACGTTGGGCATCGATCAGCCGTTCGCGCTGGGCGCGACGCACCGCGCATCCGAGCGCGCGGTCCCGTGGTTCTCCATCGACGGGGCGCAGGACGAGTTTTATGCGGCGCTGATGTGGTCTGGCGCCTGGTCCGTCATCTTCACTCGGGTCTCAACCGGCGCCGCCATCACGTTCGGCGTCGCGCCGATGACGACGACGGTCAACGGGTCGATTGACGGTCCGCACGTCGTGTTTGGCGTCGCGCATGGCGGCATGGCGCAGGGTACAGCCGCGTTGCGCCAATACATCGTGGACGGGATCCGCGGCGGACGCGCCGTGACACCGCTCGTAACCTACAACACGTGGTTCGCGTATGGCACAGAGATCGACGAGCCGACGCTGCGCGCGGAGATGACTCGCGTGGCGGCGCTGGGCGTCGAGCTGTTCGTCATCGATGCCGGCTGGTACGCGGGGACGGGTGCGGCGGGTCCGTTCGACTTCGACGCGGGTCTCGGCGGCTGGACTGCGGACCCCTTGCGATTCCCCAATGGACTGAAGCCGCTGCGCGACTACGCCCACGGCCTCGGCATGCGATTCGGCCTCTGGGTCGAACCCGAGCGCGTGAACCTGTCGCTGGTCGGGGCGCCTGGCGTCAACGAAAAATGGTTGGCGATGGAGGGCGGTCAGTACGGTTCGGATCACGCCGGCCAGATCTGTCTGGCGAACGCAGCGGCGCGTCAGTGGCTGATGGATCGCCTGACGACACTGCTCGACGATGTGCAGCCAGACTATTTGAAATGGGACAACAACATGTTCATCAACTGCGATCGCGATGGGCATGGACACGGCGCGACCGACGGCAACTTCGCCCACACGACCGGCCTGTACGACATGCTGTCGCAGTTGCGCAATCGATTTCCCGATTTATTGATCGAGAACGTCTCCGGGGGCGGCAACCGCCTCGACGTCGGGATGCTGCGCTACACTGACGTCGCGTGGATGGACGACCGCACGGCGCCGTCGGTCCACGTGCGGCACAACGTGCAGGGGTTGAGCGCGGTCTTTCCGCCCGCCTACCTGCTGTCGTTCGTCACTGACCACGACACTGAACCGCTGCACGATGCGCCAGACCTCTCGCTCTATTTCCGCAGCCGGATGGGCGGCGCGCTCGGCTTGTGCTTCCGCAGCGACTCGTTCACGGACAGCGAGTCGGCGGCAATGGCGAGGGAAGTCAGTATCTTCAAGGCCACCCGCGACACCGTCAGCCTCTCCGCGGCATCGCTGCTGACGAAGCAGGCGACGCCTGAGAACGGTCCGTCGTGGGACGTGCTGCAGGAGAGCACGGCCGCGCACGATCAACTCGTCGTCAGCGCCGTGCAGTCGGACACCGGCGTGCAGACGTTCAACGTCAAACCCACCGGCCTGCAGGCAGCGACCATGTATCAGGTGCAATCGGTCGACAGCGGGATTCTCGGCACGGCGACCGGGGCGGCGCTGATGACCGACGGTATCGATATCACACAGTCACCGGCATCCGCCGCACACATCCTGATCATCACTGCGCGTCAGGAGTAAGAAACGGACCACCCTGGCCTGAGCCCTCCGTGTCGGGGCTAGCCCCCAGACACCGTCGTTCCGCCGACCACTGTCCTGTTCACCTTGATGTTCATGATCTGATCGGGGTCCACGTCGTGCGGATCTTTTTCGAGGACGACGAAGTCGGCAAGCTTTCCAGCCGTGATCGATCCCTTCAGGTGCTCTTCCGACGATGCGTATGCGCCGTTGATGGTCGCGATCGTCAGCGCCTGATCGAGCGTGACCTTCTGGTTCGCGCCCCACACGCGACCTTTGTAATCCTTGCGCGTGACCATGCTCTGCAACGCCATCAGCGGCTCGAAGGGACCCGGTGTGTAGTCCGACGCGCCCGGCACACGGATACCGGCGTCGAGGAACGACTTGTGCGCGAACATCCACCCGATCTTCCCGTCGCCGTACTCGCTCCATTTTTCGCCGTGGTAATAGACGTAGGTCCAGAACGGCGTCGGGATCACTCCGCTGGCCACGATGCGACGGATGATATCGGGATTCACCAGCGTGCAGTGCTCGATCCGATGACGTCGGCTCGCATCCGGCCACTTCTGCAGCGCCCGCTCGTACGCCTTCAGCACCATGTCAATCGTCACGTCGCCGTTGGCGTGGACGCCCACCTGCCAGCCATGGCTATGCGCATCATCGATGGCTTCGTGGAGCTGATCCTGCGTCATGGTGAGGATGCCGTAGTCCTCGGTGCCGACGTACGGCGTGCTCATGCGCATCGTGCGCTCTGACGCGGAGCCGTCGGCCACGAACTTTACGCCGCCGACGCGGATCCACTCGTCGCCGAAACCGGTGCGGATGTTGGCCGCCTTCAGGCCGCTAAACGCTTGCGGCGAGCGGATCATCATGTAGGCGCGGTGCGTCAGCTCGCCGTTCTGCCGGCAGTCCTCGTACGCGAGGATGTGCTCCTGCGACGTGCCGGCGTTATGCACGGTCGTGAGGCCGGCGGCGTTGAACAGCTTCGACATGTGCGCCATGCCCTTGCGCGCCCGGCCCCGCCGCTGCTCTGGCGTAAACGTCTCGCGCTTGCCGACACGGTTGAACACGTCGCGCGCATTCTCGGCGACGCGGCCATTCAGTTGACCGTTCTCCTTGAAGAAACGGCCGTCTGAAGGGTCCGGTGTGTCCGCTGTGACGCCCGCGAGTTCGAATGCCTTGCTGTTGTAGAAGTTCGTGTGGCCGCCGCG
The DNA here is from genome assembly GCA_043759095.1 of Acidobacteriota bacterium. Taxonomy (GTDB): domain Bacteria; phylum Acidobacteriota; class Vicinamibacteria; order Vicinamibacterales; family CAVVIG01; genus CAVQFC01. The sequence goes on from JAYVMG010000200.1 coordinate 8,707, forward strand.
ATGCGCCACCGACACGGGATGCTCGGTGGTCGCCTCGTCGAGATCCTTGCGCGTGAGCGGGCGATCCAGTTTCGTGTCGTCGAACATGAACCCGGTGATCCAGACCTCGGGCGCGCTGTTCTCCACCTTGGCGCGAATCGCCGCCTGAATCTCGCGGACGGTGCGGAGGTTCGTGTTGACGCCGTACAACTCCTCGACGCCGCTCGGATGGCTGTGCGCGTCGATGAAACCGGGGACGACGGTCATGCGCTGCGCGTCGATGACCGGTGTGCGCGCGGTCGCGAGGTTCCGGATGTCACTCGTCGATCCCACCGCCGTGAAACGGTTGTTCTTGACAGCGAACGCCTCGGCGCGCGGCAGCGAGGTGTCGCTGGTCAACACTCGGGCGTTAACGACGATCAGATCGGGCTCGGCGCCGGGAGCCGCGGCAGGCTGTGCGGCCACCGTCTGCCCGCCGCCCGGCAGCTTGCCGACCGTGAACGCGCCGGCAAGCGCGGCGCCGAATCCGAGGAATTCTCCGCGTGTATACTTGGCCATACAGACGAATTTTAGCGCATGATCCTGCACCAGTTTTATTTGAATTGCCTCGCGCACGCGTCGTATCTGATCGGAGACGAACAGACCGGCACGGCTGTCGTCGTCGATCCGCAGCGCGACATCGCCCAGTATTTGGCGTTTGCGGACGAGCACAAGCTGCGCATCGCGCACGTCATCCTCACCCACCTGCACGCCGATTTCATCGCCGGACATCTCGAACTGCGCGACCGCGTCGGTGCGACGATCTATCTTGGCGCCGCGGCGAAGGCCGAGTACGCGTTTACGCCGCTGGCCGACGGCAGCCACATCGCGCTCGGACGCGTGCGTCTGCAGGCGATCGAAACGCCAGGCCACACACCAGAGTCGATTTCGATCGCCGTGTACGACCTCGACCAGAGCGAGACGGTACCCCACGCCGTGTTGACCGGCGACACACTGTTTGTCGGCGACGTTGGACGCCCGGATCTGCGCGCCGCCCTCGGCTGGTCGGCGCACGATCTCGGCGGGCTGCTGTACGAATCGCTGCGTACGAAGCTGATGGCGCTGCCCGACGCGAGCCTCGTCTATCCCGCGCATGGCGCCGGATCGCTTTGCGGTAAGGCGATCAGCAAGGAAACCGTCTCGACGATCGGCGAGCAGCGCCGCGTGAACTACGCGCTGCAGCCGATGACGAAGAAGGCGTTTGTCGACCTCGTCACCGCGGATCAGCCGGACGCGCCGGCCTACTTTACCTACGACGCGGTGCTGAACAGCAAGGAGCGGCCGACGCTGGACGAAGCGCTGGCGCGCGAGCTGAACCCGATGACGCTGGAACTCGTGCTCGCGCTGCAACGGACCGGCGGGCAGATGCTCGACACCCGCGATCCGGGCGAGTTCGCCGCGGCGCATCTCGCTGGCAGCCTCAACATCGGCCTCGGCGGTCAATACGCCACGTGGGCAGGGACACTGCTGGATCACGCGAAGCCGATCGTGATCATCGCTGATCCCGGCCGCGAGCACGAAGCCGCGATCCGCCTCGGCCGCATCGGCTTCGATCACATCGTCGGATATTTGAAGGACGGGATGCAGAGCCTGGCCACCCGGTCGGACCTGACCGCCAGCACCGAACGCGTCAGCGCACAACTGGCAGCCGAACGGCTGGCGGCGGGCGCGCTTGCGGTCGACGTGCGCGGACCCGGCGAACGTGCGCTGAAATGTGTCGGCGGCAGCGTCAGCATCCCGCTCAATCACCTGGCCGATCGCGCGAAGGAACTGCCGACGGATCGGCCGCTGCTGGTGTACTGCGCGGGCGGCTATCGATCGTCGATTGCCGCCAGCCTGCTCCAGCAGCAAGGCTTTTCGCAGGTCAGCGAGATCGCCGGCGGCATCGCCGCCTGGGAAACCGCGAAGCTCCCGATCACCGCGTCGGTCACATCGCCTTCCTGATCTTCGCCACGACGGTAACGTTCGGATCGACGACGTTGGCGATCTCGTCAATGAACCATCGGCCGGTTCCCGATCCAGCCGATACAAACGACGATCGCCGCCAAGGCGGCGGCGATCCAGTGATGCGCGCGAGCGATCCGGCCGATCACCAGACCGTGGTCAGGCGAACGGGTTCTCGTCGGCGCTGGGTCCGTAGATGGACGGCACCGGGATGTCGAGCAGTCGCAGGTACACGGACAGTTGACCGCGATGGTGATACCAGTGGTTCAGCGCGATCGTGCGAATGAGCGCTCCCTTGGGCATCTCGAACAATGTCTTGCCTCCCGCGGTCCCCTTCCAGTTGCCCATCATCCCGCCGTCGCCGAGCTGGCCCATCGTCTCCTTCATTTTCGCGACGCTCGTGTCGTGCGCCGCGAGAATATCGGCCGTTGACGTGATCGCGGGCGGTTTGCCGCTGGCGCCGAAATCAGTCTCGCCTTCGCATGCCCACCCGCAGATCATGCCGGGCGTCATCGCCGTGTGTTGCGCCAGCTCGCCCAGCGACATCGATTTCGGGTGCGGCTTCCAGTCCAACTTCTCGGCGGGCACGCGCTCGAGCACGCGTCGGGTGGTCTTGGCTTCGTTGTCGAACTCCTGAAGAAACGCTTGCGTCATGGACATGATCGAACCTCCTGCGGTCAGCTGACCGGACGCAGGATTCTATGATGTTTTACT
>JAYVMG010000201.1:0-1577 GCA_043759095.1 Acidobacteriota bacterium
GAAAGGACGTGCTAGCAGTTGAGCAAGGATGATCTCATTGATATGCAAGGCACCGTGGTCGCGGTCCACAGCGGCGGTCTGTACCGCGTGGCATGCGACGCTGGCCATGAAGTACTGGCCCAGCTCAGCGGTCGAATGCGCCGCTTCCGCATCAAGGTAGTCCCGGGCGATCGCGTGACCGTCGGCGTCTCGCCGTACGACCCGGTCCGGGGCATCATCACCTTCCGCGCACGCTAGCCAGACACAGTTTGAACTCGAACACAACTGACAGAGGCTCAGGCAACCGTGGTCCACGCGGCGGCGGTCGCGGACGTCCGCGCGGCGGCGGCCCCAAGTCGCACAGCCAGTCGTCACGCCCGGCGGCGTCCAACGTGCCGGTGCTCCACCCGATCGAATGCGATACGACGCCGGTGCCGTTCGCCTCGCTGGGACTCGACAAGCGGCTGCTCGAAGGCACCCGCGATCTCGGCTGGGCGGATACGCGTCCGATCCAGACCGCGGTCATCCCGCTCGCGCTCGCGAACCACGATCTGATTGCGTGCGCCGAAACCGGCACGGGTAAGACCGCGGCGTTCGTCGTCCCCACGCTGCAGCGGCTGCTGCTGGATCACGAGAAGAACCTCGCCACTGAAGCCGAGAGCGGCCTCCCGCGCAAGAGCCGCGTGCTCGTGCTCGCACCGACGCGTGAGCTCGCGGTCCAGATCGAAGACGAAATCCACGGCCTCGCGTACCACACCACCGTCTCGAGCGCGGCCATCTACGGCGGCGTCGAGATGGGGATGCAGGAGCGCGCGCTCAAGGCCGGCGTCGATATCATCGTCGCCACGCCAGGGCGGCTGATGGATCACATGCGGCAGCAGAACGCGGACCTCAGCGGCATCGAGCTGCTGATCCTCGACGAAGCCGATCGCATGATGGACATGGGCTTCTGGCCCGACGTGCGCCGCATCATCACCGCGATGCCGGCCGCGCGCCAGACGCTCCTCTTTTCGGCGACGATGCCGAACGAAGTGGTGCATGACGCGCTGGAGATCACGCGCGACGCGAAGTACATCCAGGTCGGCCAGCGCAGTGCGCCGGCCAAGAGCATCACGCACCGCATCGAAGCGGTGGCCGCCACCGAGAAACCCAACTGGCTGATCAGCCACCTCAAGAATCCCGAAGGGCCGGTGTTGATCTTCACGCGGACGAAGATCGGCGCGGATCGCCTGGCGAGGCGGCTCGCGGCGGCCGGCGTCAAGTGCACCGCGCTGCACGCGGATCGCAGCCAGGATCAGCGGCGCATCGCCGTCGAAGGATTCAAGAGCGGGAAATACAAAGTGCTGATCGCCACCGATATCGCGGCGCGCGGCCTCGACATCGACGCGATTCACACCGTGATCAATTACGAAGTGCCCGACTCACCCGATGCCTATGTGCACCGCGTCGGCCGCACGGGTCGCGCGGATGCCGTGGGTCAGGCGATCACGCTCGTCGCGCCGGAAGAACGCCGCGCGCTCGCGTTTCTTTCCAAGGCCGTTGGCCTTCAATTAGAATGAGCGAAATGTCGGATCCGTTGGACGTTCCGGCGGGCGCCG
>JAYVMG010000202.1:0-1576 GCA_043759095.1 Acidobacteriota bacterium
GTCCGCTCGGCTTCGTCGACGATGGCGTGCGTACGGCGCTGCTGACGAAGGCGCGCGCGCTGATGATGCCGTCGCCGTTCGAGAGCCTGAGCATGGTGCTGCTCGAAGCGTGGAACCACGGTCTGCCGGCGCTCGTGAACGCGCGGTGCAAGGTGCTCCGCGGCCAGGTGGAGCGCGCGGATGGCGGGCTCTACTACGGCAACACGATCGAGTTCATCGCGGCGCTCGACTACCTGCTGGACCACGAGGACGCCGCGCGTCAGCTGGGCCGTCAGGGCCTGACCTACGTCGATCGCGAATATCGGTGGCCGATCGTGCTGAACAGGATAGAAGCGCTGTTGGGCGCGTTTTAGGTAAGATGCGCGGCATGCGCCGTTACATCTCCGCTCTGTTCGTGAGTGCGATGGTCTGTGGACCGCTGCTCGTAGCTCAGGGGCCGCCGGTGATCCCACGGCCAGCTGCCGGCCATCCCGATTTGCAGGGTGTCTGGAACTTCTCGACGATTACGCCGCTCGAGCGCCCGGCGGAGTTTGCCGGCAAGGAGTTCCTGACCGACGAGGAAGCGCGGCAGTACGAAGGGCGGACAGTGCAGCGCAACAACCGCGACACGCGCGAGCAGTCCGCTGATGCCGACGTCGCCAGCGCCTACAACGAGTTCTGGTGGGATCGCGGCGTCCACGCCGCGCGCGTCAACGGCCGGACGCGGACGTCGCTGATTGTCGATCCGCCGGACGGACGCATTCCCGCACTCACGCCGGACGGTCAGGCTCGCGCCGCGGATCGCGCCGACGCGCGGCGCCAACATCCGGCTGACGGTCCAGAAGATCGATCGCTTGGCGAGCGGTGCCTGCTGTTCAACGCCGGGCCGCCGATGCTGTCAGGTCCGTACAACAACTACGTCCAGATCCTGCAGAACCGCGATCACGTCGTGATCCTCAACGAGATGATTCACGATACCCGCATCGTGCCGCTCGACGGGCGTCCGCACGCCCCGGCCGCTATTCGTTCGCTGCTTGGCGACTCGCGCGGCCGCTGGGAGGGAAACACGCTTGTCGTCGAGACCACCAATTTTTCTGACAAGACCAACGTGCGAGGGTCGGGAAGCCGGCTGCGCCTGATGGAACGGTTCACCCGCGCGGACGCGACGACGCTGCTGTACGAGTTCACCGTGGACGACCCCGCGTCGTTCGTCAAACCGTGGACGGCGATCCTGCCGATGGCGAAGACCGACGATCAGATCTACGAGTACGCCTGCCACGAAGGCAACTACGCGATGACCGGCATCCTCCGCGGCGCGCGCGCGGAGGGAAAGTAGGTCAGGGCACGCGGTCGAGCGTCAGCACGCGCGTCAGCGCCTCGTTTCCGGCGCGGATGGAACCGGGCGCGGGGCCGAACTGCAGCACTCCCTTGTCGATCTGGAAGTACCGCTTCTGTTCCGTCCCCACGTAGTCGGGTCGCCATGCGGCCTCGACCTTCAGCGTCACGCTGCTCTCCGCCTCGTTGATCGTGCATGGCCCCGAGTACGCGATGTACGAGCTGAGCAGCATCGCTTTCATCTGTTCGGCCGGCGCCGTTG
>JAYVMG010000203.1:0-11324 GCA_043759095.1 Acidobacteriota bacterium
GCACCGCTTTCAGCGCCGAGCTCAGCGTCGTCGTCTTGCCGCTGCCGGTCGGGCCGACGACGAGGATCATGCCGTGCTGATGTCGGAGGAACCCGCGGACTTCCTCGAGCGCCGCCGCCGACATGCCGATCTCTTCGAGGGAAGGCACGCCCTTGCGATGATCGAGCACACGCATGACGACCTTCTCGCCAAAGAGCGTGCGCAGCGTGGAGACGCGGAAGTCGACTTCGCTGCCGTCCTCGGCCGTCGAGCGCAGACGGCCGTCCTGCGGTAGCCGCTTCTCGGCGATGTCCATACCCGCCATGATCTTGAGCCGCGCGATCAGCCCTTCGTGGACCCACTTGGGCAGGTCCATCACTTCCTTCAGCAGGCCGTCGAGGCGATGGCGGATGAGAACGCCCTTCTCCATCGGCTCGACGTGGATGTCGCTCGCGCGGCTCTTGATCGCGCTCTTCACGACGAGATCGACGAGATCGATGATCGGCGCGGCCTCGCTGCGTTCCTTGAGGCCGGCGACCGGCTCGAACACGTCTTCTTCGACGCGCCGCGCCAGCGCGGTGTCGCCGGTCTGGAGGTCGACCTGCGGCCCGCCGCTGCGCGCGCGCGCCGTCGCGCGTTCGCTGATCGCCAGCTCGCTGCGGCTCTCGGGCGTCGTGCGCATCAGCGCTTTGTCTGGGTACCCGGTCTGGATCGCGTCGGTGATGTCGCCGCGCGTCGCCACGACCTGCTTGATGCGGTAGCCAGTCTGGAACTCGAGATCCTGAACCAGGCTGAACAACAGCGGATCGGACATAGCGACCGTGAGGAGATTCTTCTCCAAGCGGACGGCCACGCACACGCGCTTGAGCGCCACTTCCTTGGGAATCAGAATGACCGCGGTCGGATCGGGAGCGTTTTCCGCGAGGTTGATGTACGGAAATCCAAGTTGGAAGGCCAGCGCCTTCGCGATCTGCTTCTCGGTCGCAAGGTTCATGCGTACGAGAACCACACCCAGCCGTTCGCCGGTACGCTTGTGCTCGGTCAGCGCGGTGCCGAGGTCCTCTTCCGTGATGAGCCCCGCCTGAATCAGGCACTCACCAATCTTCTTACGCACCCTGGACCCTCAGGAATAAAGGCTCGCCCGAAGCCAAAGTCTCGATTGTACGAACGCATTTCGGTCTAATCAATGCGAAAGCCTCCGGCGATTTCGAAAATGTGATCCGAAACCACCATTTCTGGTAGATGAGCCGGTCTTCCACCACAACGGGTCCTTAACGGCCCCCAGCCCCAAGCGCCAGACGTCTCAGCCGCCCCTGCGTGTCCCGCAGCATCACCGTCGCCGGCGTGATCTCAATCACCCGCGCCCCCCGCACCTCGTCTCCCACCCCGACGATCCGGTTATCGACGATGGCGAGCTTGCGATCGGGCGAATACAGAATCGTTCCCAGCACCGCGTCGAACGCCAACACCACTTCCGGCGGGGGGGCCGTCCGGGCGCGAAGCGGCGCCAGTCCGACCGCCATTCGGACCGGCCGCGCCACAACCGCGGACGGCCTATCAATCATCGGCGGCGGCGCCGTGGCCACTGCCAATCTGGTCTCCACGGCCGGTCGTGGCGTCACGATCACCTCACGGTTCACCACGACAGGAGGCGGCGTAACGATCGGCGCTTTCGCCACCACCACCGGCTCCGGCGTCATCGTCAAAGCCTTCGCAACCATGGCGGCCGGCGGTGGCATCACCAACGGCGCTTTCGCGATCGGGGCGGCCGACGACGTGACCACCGGCGGTTTCGTCGCCACGATCGGCGGCGGTGTTGCCACCGACGCCTTCGTCACCACAGCCGGCGGAGGAGTCACTGCCGCTGGCGGCGGGGTGACGACGGGAGCCATCGCCGGGACGACCGGCTGCGACGGCTCAACCCGTACTGCCGGCCGCAGCGGAACACGTTCGCTCGCCACCGCGTTCGCGGCCACCCGCGCAACCGGCGCCGGCGCGTCCCACAAATGACTACGCTCCACCACCCACCAACCGCCGCCCAGTCCCGCCGCGGCTCCAGCCATCACCGCCGCGCGCCCGAGCATCATCTTCGACACATACCGCTTGCGCGCTCGAAGCAGGTTGATCGCCGGCGGCCAATCAGCGGCCACCGCCCACGCCACCCTGAGTTCCGCGCCGCGCTCCCGAAATTCGTCGGCCGGTTCAGGCAGCCGGACAGCATCGATACCGAACAGCGAGTCGAGCGGCTCCACTTCGACGTCGAGCCGTTCCATCAGCGACGCCGACATGCTGCGCAGATCGGGCAGCCCGCCGCACAGGCACACCTGGCCGATGTCGCCCGGCTCTCCGCCAATCGCAGCGACGAACTCCCCGACGGCCTCGGCCAGCCGCGCCGCGATATCTTCGCGCGGACGAGGCTCAGTGAGCGTGTAGTCCCGATCGATGTATCCCCACGCCAGCTCCTGAGCCGCGAGCAGGACGCTGTTGCGCACGAGCGCGATGCACGTGACCTGCTCGTCGAGTGCGACGTACGCCTCGATCGCGTCGGGCGCCGAGATCGCCCGCCTCAGCCGCGCGAGCGAACTCAGCGCCACCGCCGGGGTCGTCACCGTGCGAAGCCGGACGCCGGCTTCGCGCAGCGGCTGCAAGGCGTGAGTCAGGTCCGACGCTGACGCCATCGACACCACCACCGCTCGCCGTGCCGCGCCCTTGTCTTTCGCCGATGCAGGCGCAATATCCGCCCACACGCCCGTCGTCGAGACGCCTGCGGCCGCCAGCGACGCCAGTGCTTCGGCGCGCATCGGCTCGTACGAACCGGCCGTGACCACCACCTGCCGATGCTCGCTGCGGCCGCCCCACACAACCACCGCGGCCTGCCGGCCCCGCAACGACTCCAGCTTCGCGCGGGTTTCTGGACCCGACGGCGGGAGGACGACGAACGCGCGCACGCGCGTCTCGCGCGGACCGCGCCGCCACGGCAGACCCGCATCCACCTCGACGATGCGGCATGCCGCAGGTGACAATTCAATTCCGACCTGGGCCGCCATCACGCTGATCGCGCCTCCACCGTGCGAGGCACCAAGTACTCCCGCCGTTATGTCGGTTCGAGAAGCCGAGTGCGGTAGCGGTCTGGATTTGCGCAAAGCGCGTGGTTGCCCGCGACTGCACACCGGGCTACACTGCGGAACCACCACATGGACAGCGACTCCGCATACGTGGACGACGGTCAGGGACAGATCCAGGACGATCTCCGAGAGCAGACCGCGTCCGTTCTCCTCGAGCGGATCGACGTCATCACGGCGGACACGGTCGCGATCTTTCCGTACAGCGGCGCCGAAACGCTGGACACCGACTACTGCGGCCGGCTGGGCCTGCGACTCACGCAGCTGCTCGCGGCAGCCGTGCGCGACGGGCGCCTCGATGCCCGCGGCGCCGCCGTGTCCGATCTCCACCGCGCCGTGCACGAGCGCGCGCTCTCGATGGAGCGGCTGTTCACGTTTGCGTATCTCACGGAACGCACCGCGCTCGACGAGCTGGCGCTGAACGACACGATCGGCGCGACCAGCGAACCGTGGCCGCTCGTCGCGCAGCTCGTGCGACGCGCGTCATTCGACATGCTCGCGGCCTACACGGAACGCGCGCAGCTCGAGCCGAGCGAGACCGCGATCATCGACAAGCTGACCACGCTCCACACGCGGCCTCTGTTCGACGCGGTGCTCGCGAAGGAAGTCGAGCGCGCGGGCCGCTTCGGCTATGCGATTTCACTGATTCTGTTCGACGTGGATCATCTGTCCGCGATCAACCAGGAGCACGGCTACGGCGTCGGCGACAAGATTCTCGAGCGGCTCGGCATCCTGATCCGGCAGTACTTCCGGCAGCACGACTGGGTCGCGCGCTACTCGGAGGACTCGATTGCGGTGTTGTTGTTGAGTACGGATGCGCAGCACGCAAGTTCGCTTGCCGAGCGCGTGCGCTCGACTGTGGCCGAGCGGCTCGGGTTCACCGACCATCGCTCGGATGTCGTCGTACCCGTGACGTTGAGCGCGGCCGTCGTCAACGTGCAGGTGGCGGTGGGCGACGTGATCGACGCGGATCGGCTGCTCGCTGATGCGGAGGCCACCGTCGAACGGGCGAAACAGCTGGGACGAAATCGCGTGGAACGACTCGATGGGTATTCAGGCGCGGTGCGGGCAGCAGCCCCGAGCCCCTAGCCCCGTGGTCTCAGCCTCTTACGGCTACCCGCCGTACTCCTCTTCGTAATTCGCCTTCAGCTTCGCCACGACCGCCGGATCCGCCAGCGTCGTCGTGTCGCCGAGCGCCTTGCCCTCGGCGATGTCGCGCAGCAGGCGCCGCATGATCTTGCCCGAACGCGTCTTCGGCAGATCCGCGGTGAAGAGAATGTCGTCGGGCCGCGCGATCGCGCCGATCTTCTTGACCACGTGGTTCTTCAATTCGTCGATCAGCTGCTTGGACTGTGCGATGGCTCCCGCGCCTTCCTTCAGCGTCACGAACGCGGCAATCGCCTGTCCCTTGATCTCGTGCGCCCGGCCGACGACGGCCGCTTCGGCGACCGCCGGATGATCCACCAGCGCGCTTTCGACCTCCATCGTGCCGATGCGATGGCCGGCGACGTTGATCACATCGTCCACGCGGCCGAGAAGCCAGAAGCAGCCGTCAGCGTCGACCTTCGCGCCGTCACCGGTGACGTAGACGCCGGCGCCCCACTTGTTCCAGTACTGGCGCACGTAGCGATCGGGATCGCCGTAGATGCCGCGCAACATCGAGGGCCACGGACGTGTCAGCGCAAGCAACCCACCGCCCACTTCCACTTTCTCGCCGCTCTCGGTGCGAATTTCCGCACAGATCCCCGGGAAGGGCCGTGTCGCCGATCCCGGCTTCAGCGTGGTGACGCCCGGCAATGGCGTGATCATGATCGCGCCCGTTTCCGTCTGCCACCACGTGTCGACGACGGGGCACCGCTCACCGCCGATGACCTTGTAATACCAGACCCAGGCTTCCGGGTTGATCGGTTCGCCGACGGAGCCGAGCAGCCGCAGCGACGACAGGTCGTGCTTTTTCGGAAACTCCGCGCCCCACCGCATGAACGCGCGGATGGCGGTCGGCGCGGTGTAAAACACGGTGACGCCGTGCTGCTCGATAATCGACCAGAAGCGATCCTTCTGCGGCCAGTCTGGCGCGCCTTCGTACATCAACACCGTCGCACCGTTTGCCAGCGGCCCGTAGACGACGTAGCTGTGACCCGTGACCCAGCCGATGTCAGCCGTGCACCAGTACACATCGTCTTCGCGCAGATCGAAGACGAGCTTGGTGGTGGCGTACGTGCCGACCAGGTATCCGCCCGTCGTGTGGACGATGCCCTTGGGCTTTCCGGTCGTGCCCGACGTGTAGAGGATGTAGAGCATGTCCTCCGCGTCCATCGGTTCGGGATCGCACGTGAACGAGGCGCCCGCCATCAGCTCGTGGTACCAGAGATCGCGGCCGGCCTTCATCTCGATGGGCAATTTCTCGCCGGCGCGCTGCACCACCACCACGTGTTCGATCGACGGCGTCGAGGCCACCGCTTCGTCCGCAACTTTTTTCAGTGCGACGATCTGCCCGCGCCGGTAACCGCCGTCCGCGGTGACGAGCAGCCGGCATTTGGAGTCGTTGATGCGATCGCTCAGCGACTCGGCGCTGAAACCGCCGAAGACGACGTTGTGGACGGCGCCGATGCGGGCACAGGCGAGCATCGCGATCGCGAGTTCGGGAACGAGCGGCAGGTACAGTGCGACGCGATCGCCTTTCGTGACGCCCAGCGACTTGAGGACATTCGCGAACGTCGAAACCTGGCGATAGAGATCGAAATAGGTCAGCGTGCGGCGGTCGCCGGGTTCGCCTTCCCAGATGAGCGCGGCCTTGTTGCGGCGCGGCCCGCGCACGTGCCGATCGAGACAGTTGACGCTGGCGTTTATTTTCCCGCCGACGAACCATTTCGCGTGCGGCGGCTGCCAGTCGAGCACGGTGTCCCAGGGCCGCGACCACTCGAGCTCGCCGGCAAACTTCGCCCAGAACGCTTCTGGGTCGCGCGCGGCCTCGGCGTAAATACTGTCGTCGCGAACAAGGGCCTTCGCGCGGAATTCAGGCGACGGCGCAAACGTGCGCTCTTCGCGGAGGAGGTCGTCGATCTCGGGATGGACGGGCTGGTCGGCCATGCCGGGGATTATAGGAGGATTAGCCGCCGAGCGTGTTCAAACGCGCGCGCACCCGGCCGACGAGATCGGCGTTCGTGATCGTGCCAAACTTGAGAAACGCGCGGTAGTGCTCGATCGCGGTTGCGGCGTCGCCGCCTTCATCCGCGACCACCGCGAGGTTGTAGTGCGACCCGGCATTGCGCGGATTGATGCTGAGCGCCCGGCGCAGCAGATCGCGCGCATCGGCCGTGCGGCCTGCGGCTTTCTGGATAAGCGCGAGGTTCACCAGCGATTCGACGTTACGCGGATCGGCGGCCAGCGCCACGCGGAATTCCGATGCGGCGGTAGTCTGCTGGTTGGCGCGCATCATCGATACGCCGAGGTTGTTGTGCGCTTTGACGTACTTCGGATCGATCGCAATCGCGCGCTGAAACTGCTTGATCGCATCGTCTCGCTGACCGTGGTCCTCGTACAGCAGGCCGAGGTTGTTGTGGACTTCGGCGCTGGCGTCGTTCTGCTCGAGCAACGCGCGATAGTGCGCGACCGCGTTGTCGAAATCGCCGACGCGTTGGTAGTACAACGCCAGCCCGAAATGATCCTCGGGCGGCGGAGGTGGCGGCGCAGGAGGCGCGACGGGCTCGGGCGGTGGCGCGGGCGCACGCCGGGCGGCGGGTGATCGCGGCGCCGGCCGCGGAGCCGACGATGCGGGTGTCTCCGCCGGCCGGGTCGAGGGTCGCGTGGCGCGCGGCGCCGGCGGCGGTGCAGTCGCACCGCGCGTCGGACTGAGCGTTGTGCCTCGTGATGTGGACGTCGGCGGCGACGGTGACGGCGCCGTCAAAACACGAGCGCTCGCGGGAGCAGCGGTTCCGCGAGCGGCCGGGATCGGGGTCGTTTGGCGCGACACAGGCGCTGGGCTTTTCGGAGCCGCCGCGGGCTTGAGCCTCGGCGCCGGCGCCAACATCGCGATCAGCACCGAGAGGCCACCAAAGCCGATCGCCAGCGCGATCCCGCCCCAGATGACGAGCGCCTTCACTGACATGCCTGCCGATCGCGCGTGGCGTGAATAGCCAAGGGTCGCAAGAACGGCGTCCGCGCGCGCGCTGCGAACCTCGGGGTCGGCCGCGTCGTCGCGCGGCGCCGTGCGGCGGCGCAGCGCGTCGAGAATCAGGCTCACGGCTCAGTGCCCGAGGGGCGAAGGTCTGCGTCGGCCGGGCGCGGCGACGCGGCCACTATGCCGATCGCGAATCCGGCGCTGACCAGCCGGATGTCGTTCTGCGGCGAGGCGGCGCGCAACCGTTCGGCGTCACGACCCGCGGTCCGCGACTCCGTGTAGGCCCCGGCGAGCACGCGCCGCCAGCGGCCGCGCGATCCCAGGTTCACCTCCGCATAAAACACGGGGAAACCAGACGCCTCGAGCCAGTCGGTCACCGACGCAACGTCGGTCGCGGTACCGCCCTGGCCCACCGGGTACGAGCCCACAAAAATCGTGAAGGCCGCGTCCGCCGGCAATTCGCGATCGCCGGCCTGCGCGTCAGTCGTGGCGACGCTCGGCACGGCGCCTGGCGCGACCGCCGCCACAGGAAGCTGGACCGCTGGCGCGGCGGGCAGCACGAGCCGTTCCGTGGTCCGCGTCCGCATCTCTTCACTCGCAGCGAATCGCTCGTACAGATACGTCGAGGCGCCAACAGCGAACGCGGACGACATCATGACGACCGCGGCCGCGGCCACGAGCGATGCGCGGCGCTTCAGCCACCCAAACGGCCACGCGAGCGGCGTCTGCAGGTCGAGGCTCTCGGCCGCGTGCGCCACCATCTCCGGCGTGATCCGATTCGCGCGGACCGAGAATCCTGCGAGCAGCGCGCGATCGCAAATCAAATTGATCAGCCGCGGGATGCCGCCCGACCAGCGATGCACCTGCTGCAGCGCCTTCGCCGTGAATGCCACCGCCGCGCCGCCGCCGGCGATCGTCAGCCGGTGCGCGACGTAGGCCGAAACGGTTTCGCGGTCGAGCGCTTTCAATTCGTAGCGGATCGACACGCGCTGATCCAGCTGGCGCATCTCCGGCGACCGCAGCAGCGTCTGCAGGTCCAGCTGCCCGACGAGGATGATCTGCAGCAGCTTTTCTTTGTCGGTCTCGAGATTCGACAGAATGCGGATTTGCTCGAGCACCGGCAGCGGCAGGTTCTGTGCTTCGTCGATGATCAGCACCGCGCTGGCCTTGAGCGGGATGAGCGACAGGAGAAAGTCGTAGAGGGTTTCGATCAGCTCCTGCTTCGTCACGTTCGCGGCGCGGCCGGCCCTGACGTCCTCGCGCGAGAGGACACCGAAGTCCTGGAGGATCCGCTTCAGCAGATCTTCTTCCGTCAGGAACGGGTTCAGCACCAGCGCCGTGAACGTCGTCCGGTCAATCTGCTCGAGCAGCGCGCGGCACAGCGTCGTCTTGCCGGTGCCGATATCGCCCGTGACGACGACGAATCCTTCGCGCCGGCGGATGGCGTACTGCAGCAGGTCGAACGCGTTGCCGTGCGACTCGCTGCGATAGAGATATTTCGGATCCGGCGTCAGGCTGAACGGCTTCTCCGAAAATCCGTAGTAGCTCTCGTACATGCTATTGGGCCGCCACGCCGGCGATGACCTTCGCCGTCAGCAGAATCACGAGTTCCACGCGCTTGTGGGTCACCACGGTGCCGCGGCCGAACCAGCCGCCGTTGATCCCGACGGCTTTCCGTTCCTTGATCTCACGGTCGCGCGTGAAGCCGGAGAGCACCAGCGTCTCGCCGTCGGCGACCCGCGCGAGCATGTCGGATTCGATCACGACGGGCGACCTGAGGATTGGCGTCAGGCTCAGCGTCAGGACCGAGTCGCCGGAAATCTGCGGCGTCACGGTGAAGCTGATCGTGTCGGTGCGCACGATCCCCGGCTCGTTGTTCAACGTCAGCAGCCTCGGGTTCGCCACCATCGTCACGGCGCCCTGCTCGCCGAGCGCGGCCAGCAGCATGGCGACGTCGGTGACGCGCAGGCCGTTCATCGTTTGTCGTGTCGCCACAGGAACGTCGGCGGTCGCGGCGCCGCTCATCCTGCGCGCCACGGTCGCCCAGTCCACGCCCGGCGCCTTCGCGTCGGTCGGCTCGATTTCGATGACGCGCGCGTCGATCTGCACCTGACGCTGCACGCGGTCCTGCACGGCGTCCAGGTAGAGCGACACGCGTTCGAGCCGCTCGGGAAAATCGGTCACCTGCAGCAGGCCCGCCTTGCGATCAACGTTGAACGTCGCGTGCTCGGTCAGCAGACCGCGAACACCTTTCGCGAGGTCCTCGAACACATCGCCTTTCGTCGAACTCGTGACGCTGGCGCGGGTCCCTGGTCCGCCATCGCCGCCCACGGTCGACGCGCCGACGCGCTCGGTCGCGATGTAGTTGAGATCGAACATCCGCGTCTCCGGCTCGCGCCTGAACACGCGGACGATGCTGCCGTCCAGCGCGTAGTCGAGCCCGAGCGGCCGCAGGATCAACCCGAGCGACTGCCGGACGGTCACGTTCTTGAGCTCCCCGATGAACGTGCCGCTGATCGCCGGGTCGGGAATGATGCTCAGGCTCGTGCCACGGACGAGCAACAACAACAGATCCCTGACGGGAACAGGCTGCGCAAACGTCAGCGTGAACGCGCGGTTATCGAGGTCACCCGCAAGCACACGGTCATCGAGCTGCGTCAGCGGCAATGCGGGCATTTGCCCGGGCCGCTGCTGCGCGGCTTGAAACGCCAGCGCGAAGACGATGAACACCCACTCCACGTCCCTGAATTTCGGTTCGGGGGGGGATCAGCGATAGGAACGTGCACCGGTGTGCAGCGCTGCGCAGGCGTAGCGCACGACTTCAGTCGTGCGTGTTTACGACTGCGGCGCGACGTCGATGACGCCGGGAGGCGTCTGCTTCTTGAAGATCAGCGCACCGATGAGGCCGCCGATGGTCGAGAAAATGCCGCCGACAAACACCCAGAACATCAGGCTCACGATGCGGGTGATGAAGAAGAACGCGCCGCCCATCCCACTGCCGCGGCCATAGCGCTCGAGCATGCCGCGCATCTCTGGCGGCAGAGTACCCATGTCGAGCATCCGAT
Organism: Acidobacteriota bacterium; assembly: GCA_043759095.1. Classification (GTDB taxonomy): domain Bacteria; phylum Acidobacteriota; class Vicinamibacteria; order Vicinamibacterales; family CAVVIG01; genus CAVQFC01. The sequence goes on from JAYVMG010000203.1 coordinate 10,287, forward strand.
GGACCATGGCCTGCTCCATCGGCGCGACGAGGAGGTCGATGGGAATCTTGACGAGGAACTGCACGAGCGCCCCCGCCAGGCCGGCCAGCAGCCCGATCAGCGCGCCGTCCGCCGGCGTGATGGGCGTCGACTGGTTCTGCTGGAAGAGATACGCCGCAAGGACGCCGCCGCCCACCACCCACAGGCAGCAGCACGCGTTGCCGACGGAAATGATCGGCAGCGCCGACAGCACACCCATGACGACGCCCCCGATGAGCGCCGGCTGGGTGTAGGGCGACTTAGTCGTAGTACTCACGGCCAAGGTGCGTGATCAAATCTTCACCCTTGAGATAGCGGAGCGTGTTCTTCAGCTTCATCAGCTGAATGAACAGGTCGTGCTCCGGATACAAACCGGGCGCGTGGACGGGGCTCTTGAAGTAGAACGACAGCCATTCCTGGACGCCGGACATCCCGGACCGCTTCGCGAGGTCCATGAACAGCGCGACGTCGAGGACGATCGGCGCGGCAAGGATACTGTCGCGGCAGAGGAAATTGATCTTGAGCTGCATCTTGTAGCCGAGCCAGCCCACGAGATCGATGTTGTCCCAGCCTTCTTTGTTGTCGCCGCGCGGCGGGTAGTAATTGATGCGCACGACGTGGCAGAGATCCTTGTAGAGATCGGGATAGAGATTCGGCTGGAGGATGTAGTCGAGCACCGACTTCTTGCTCTCTTCCTTCGTCTTGAACGACTCGGGATCGTCGAGCACCTCGCCGTCGCGGTTGCCGAGGATGTTCGTGGAGTACCAGCCCTCGAGGCCGAGCATGCGGGCCTTGAAGCCGGGGGCGAGGATCGTCTTCATGAGGGTCTGACCCGTCTTGAAGTCCTTGCCGGCGATCGGCGTGTTCGTCTTCTTCGCGAGCTCCCATGCGGCGGGGAAGTCGACGGAGAGGTTCGGCGCGCCGTTGGCGTACGGGATGCCCAGCTTGAGGCACGCGTACGCGTAGATCTGCGACGGCGCGATGTCGTCGTGCGAGACCTTGAGGCCGGCCTCGAACTTG
>JAYVMG010000204.1:0-4271 GCA_043759095.1 Acidobacteriota bacterium
GCTGCAGCGCATCCGCGGCTCGGAGCGGATGCACACGCAGGAAACGCCGCGCGGACTCGCGGATCTCGTCGCTCGGGTCGATCTGCATCCAGCTTTGGGCGAATGCATCGAGCCTCGAGAACGACTCCGCTGCATCACGCGGGGACAGTGCGCGATCGCGTTCCAGCCTGGCGATCGCGGATGCACACTCCACGACCGTGCCCCACCAGACCACCACCTCCGGATCTTGCAAGTAGAGCGTCTGGACGGCGCGTGTGCGCTTCTCCGACGAAAAGAGCGGCACGAGCGCAGAACTGTCCCAGAACCTCATCGTCCATCGCGCCGTTCGGCGATGATCGCGTTGCTGAGGGAGGCGCCGCCTTTCGGGGTGGGCGGGGAGGTGGTGAGCATCCGCTTGGGCGCGGTCGACAGGGCCGGCCGTAGTACGCCTTGGCGTTGCAGGCGCGCGGCGCGTCCTTCGATTTCGTGTTTTCCAGGGACGGCGACGGACTCGAGCCTGGCGACCGGCACGCCACGGTCCTCGATGATGATCGACTCGCCGTGGCGCACCCGGTCGATCAGCGCGCTCAGCCCGTTCTTGGCGTCTGTAATGCTCGTTCGTTTCACATGGCTATTATAGACTGATTCTCAAAGCTAGAAGGTGATGGACATCCTCACTCGACTCGGCGCGCGGGCCCTTGATGGGCGCACGCCGGTCTGCTTGCTCAGAGTGCATGCAGTGCCTATACTCGGTGCATGCAGTACACCATCCGCGGTGTTCCACCGTCCGTTGATCAGGCCTTGCGCGCGCGCGCACGTGCCGCCGGCAAGAGCCTGAACGCGGCCACGGTCGCGGCGCTGGCCGAAGGCGCCGGTGTGGCGGGCGCTCCGCGAAAACGGCGGAATCTCGGAGACATCGCCGGAACCTGGAAGGCCGACAAGGCTCTCGAGTCTGCGCTCGCTGCGCAAGACCGCGTGGACAAGGCTCTCTGGCGGTGAGGGTCGCCCTCGACACGAATCGATACGTTGATCTCTGCAAGGGCGTCGGCGCAACCGTGGCCCTGCTCGAGGAAGCCGAGTCGATCGTGTTGCCGTTCGTCGTGCTTGGCGAGCTTCGGGCGGGTTTCGCCCACGGCCGTCGTGAGGCTGAGAACGAGCGGATACTCAGGGGCTTTCTCTTGAAGGACGGCGTCGACGTGCTCTTCGCCGACAACCAGACGACTCACCATTACGCCTCGGTGTATCGCCAGCTGCGCAAGCAGGGCACGCCGATCCCCACCAACGACATGTGGCTGGCCGCGCTGGTGCTGCAACACAACCTCGCGCTGCACGCGCGCGACAAGCACTTCGATCATCTGCCGCAACTTGTCCGGGTCTGAGCGGCGACCTCAACGGTTAGTTTTTCATGTCCCCAGCCTTTGCGATTCTGCTACCACGCCGTCGGCTTGTAGTCCTTCAGGAACTGTCCCCACACATGCGTGCCGGTGTTGAAGCCGGTGATGATCGGCGCGACGATGCGCGCGCCGCCGTCGACGATGTCGAGGGGCGGATGGAAGCGCTGCTCGACGACTTTGCGCGCCGCGATCTCGGCCGGATCCTCGTCGGTGATCCATCCGGTGTCCACGCTGTTCATGTGGATGCCGTCGTTGAAGAAGTCGGTCGCCGCCGTGCGCGTCATCATGTTCAGCGCAGCCTTCGCCATGTTCGTATGCGGATGCCTCGTTGTCTTGCTCGTGCGATAGAACTGTCCTTCCACCGCCGACACGTTGACGATGTGCTTGTCGCGGGTGGGGACGCGGAGCATCAGCGGCTTCAGGCGCGCGTTGAACAGGAACGGCGCGATCGCGTTCACAAGCTGCACTTCGAGCATCTCGACGGTCGGCACGTCGGCGAGCAACATCCGCCACGAGTTGCGATCGCGCAGATCGACCTGCTGCAGATCCTGATCGAGCTGACCAGCAGGGAAGCGATCCGCGCGCGCGACGAGTTCTTCGGCGAGCAACGGCACCTGCGAGAGCAGCGCCGAAGTTGTCTGACCCACCTGACGCACCTGACCTACCTGCCCTTGTCCGGCGTCTCCGAGCAGTCGGCGCACGTGTTCCGGCTGCTCGCGTAGCGCCGTCTCTTCCGCCATCATATGCGCGTAGAAATCTGGCGGTCGGCGGACTGTCTGGCAGGCGTTGTTGATGATGAAATCGAGGCGCGGCCGGCTGGCCGCCATCTCCCGGCAGAATGCTTCGACGCTCGGTGTGTGGCGCAGGTCGAGACCGAAGATTTCGAGCCGGTGCGCCCAGTCGGCGAAGTCCGGCTCCTGCGCATAGCGCGCCGCTGAATTCCTGGGAAATCTTGTCGTGACGATCAGGTGCGCGCCCGAGCGCAGGAGTTTCAGTCCGGCCTGGTATCCGATCTTGACGCGCCCGCCGGTGAGCAGAGCGACGCGTCCGTCTAGATCTGCGAGCTCCGTGCGCGCCGAGAAGTTGAAGTCGGCGCAGGTGGGGCAGAGCTGATCGTAGAAGGCGTGGACCTGCGAATACGGCTCCTTGCAGACGTAGCACACGCGGTCCAGCGCTCGTCGCTGGTCTTTGGTCGTTGGTCCTTGGTGGTGCGGCGGGGTTTCGCCGTGGACATCGTTCGGCTCGAATGCCGGCGGCGCGAACACGTTCGGTGTGGTGACGAGGGGCCGGCGACGGAGTGCGCGGATTCCTGTTTCGTGAAGGAGCGCGTCTTCCTGTGTGACGCTCGCTGCCTTCGCGGCCTTCTGACGCTTCCGCTTCGCTAGAGGATCGCGGACGGAGAGGCCGGCGATCACCTGATGAAGGCGTCGCCGATCTTCAGCGGGGAGTTCATCGAGCAGCCGCCAGTCAGCGGCGACCTGCTCGAGCGCAGCGAGCGCGCTGCGCAACTGCTCCTGCAGTGTCCGGTCAGCCGGGGCTGCAGGCATCGGTGTTTCTACGGTCGGCACGTCAGATAGCGTATCCCGTCACTGGCTCGCGGCCCAAGAGGCATTGACAATGAAGCCTCATGGAGCTACATTCGAATCCATGAAGGCAGTCGGCCTGCGCGAGCTCAAGAACCGGCTCAGCGAGTACGTCAGGGACGTCCGGTCCGGAGAGGGCATTCTGGTGACGGATCGGGGTCAGGTCGTTGCGGAGTTGAATCCACCCGGCCACGGCGCCGCCGCCGCACTCGACGTCACGCCGGGCCTTGCCGCGCTCGTGCGCAAGGGGTTGATTGAACCCGGCGCATCGAACGAGGCCGCTCGTTACCCGCGGCTTCCGCGCGCGCTTCGCCGTTCGAGGGTGGCCGACCTGCTCGACGCCGAGCGCGGCCGCCGGTGACGCTGACGCTCTACGCCGAATCGAGCGCGGTCCTGGCGTGGCTGCTTGGCGAAGACGCGGGCGCGTCCGTTCGCGACGCGCTCGTGGCGGCCGAGACGGTGATCGCCTCTGACCTGACGCTCGTCGAATGTGATCGCGTCCTCATTCGCGCGAGCGTGCTCGGCGACATCACCGAAGCTCAGGCCGCCGATCGACGCGCGTATTTGAACGCGGCTGCGGCCGGCTGGCAGGTGATGCGGATCGGTCAGGAAATTGTCGAGCGGGCCCGGAGGCCGTTTCCGGGTGAACCGATCCGGACGCTCGACGCGATCCATCTCGCGTCGGCGCTCGTGGCGCGGCAGGCGATCGCCGGGCTCGAACTCCTCAGCCTCGACGATCGGATCCGTGCGGCGGGGCGCCAACTGGGCATGCGGCTCCATCCGGCGCGCTGAGCACCGCTCGGCAGCAGGCGTCTCACGCCTACGCAACCCCGCTGGAATGTCCGCGTCGGCATCGCTACACAGCGCGTCCGTCACGTCTCCGGGGCCAAGGTTGGACGAATCCGTTAGGATCAGCTCGTGGACCCGACCTCTCGCCGCATCAAGGAGATGGAAGTGATGGTGGCCGACGTCATCATCGAGACTCCGGACACGACCACTCTAGTCCTGTTCACCGGGAACGATCGCCTCGAGTACCTGGCCGGCCACTTCCTCACCATCGACCCTCACCAGTTCGAGTCGCTCGGGCGCTTCACGTCGTTCCTGGAAGATCTGAAGGGGAAGAAGGAGCCGCCGCGCGCCTACTCGATGAGTTCGGCGCCGCACGAGCGCTACCTTGCGGTCACCGTCAAGGAAGAGCGCTATGTCTCGGGAGTGACCAGGTTTCCGCCGCTGCTGTCGCCGCTACTCGTGAAGCGCACGCTCCGCGGCATGCGCCTCGTCGTGACCGGCTTCACCGGCCCGTACACGCTCGGCC
>JAYVMG010000205.1:0-1566 GCA_043759095.1 Acidobacteriota bacterium
GCGGATCAGGTCATCGAACGCGCGGCGACGCTCGACGATGTGCGTGCGGAGGTGCTCGCGCCGGAGCGGCTGAATGCGATGGTGTTCGGCGGCTTCGCCGCGGTAGCGCTGGCCATCTCGATCGTCGGCGTCGCGGGCGTGCTGGCGTTCTCGGTCAGCGGGCGCACGCGCGAATTCGGGATCCGGCTCGCGATCGGATCGCAGGCGAGCACGATTCTGACCGGGGTGCTTGCCGAGGGTCTGTGGATGACGGGGATTGGCGTCGTCGCGGGCGCCGTCGGAGGGTTCGTCCTCGCCCGCGTCGTCGGCAGCTACATCCAGAACGTGCAGCTGCCGGGTGTGGCGCCGGTGATGATTTCGGCAGCCGTGTTGCTGGTGGCCGCCGTCATCGGATCGCTGTTGCCCGCCGCACGCGCCGCGCGCGTCGACGTCGTGCAGGCGTTGAGAGCAGAGTAGGGGACGGCCTTAAGGCCGTCCTCTACTTTTTCACTGCTTTTTGACGCGGAACGATCCGTCGTCGAAGCGTTCGCGGTAGACCGTGTGGCACTGGCCGCACGCCGCTGCGACCGCTGCCGTGTGCGTCTTCGCTTCGTCCCACTTGCCGGCCGTAATCGCAGCCTGCACCGCTTCGACTTCCTTGCGCGCGTTCTGCGCCCACAACGTCGGCTCAGCCTTCTTCGCCTTCCAGAACGTTTCCGTGTCGGCAAACGCTTTCTGCAGGACGGCGGCGTTCTTGGTCGCCACTTCGGCGTTCGACGAGTCGACGGCAGGACGGAGCGCCGCGGACGCCGGACCGACCTGACGCATCACCTTCTGGAACGCCTCTTCGTCGGCGTTCAGCGGCGGCGGGAGCCGTTTCGCGACATCGTCGAACTTGTCGTTGATCACCGATGTCGCGATGAGCACCGGCCGGCCCGCGAATTTCGTCGCGGCGTCCGCCGGCAGATCGATTTTGTAGTCCTTCGCCTTCTTCGCGACCTCCGCCGGATCGAACTTCATCAGCTCGCCCATCACCGTGACGTAGCTCTTCAGATCGACCGGACGCTGGATGTTCGGCACGAGCACGAGGACGTCAGTTGGCGCGTGCTTCGCCATCGCGGCGTCGCCGACTCGGCGCTGATCGATCGTGAACGAGGTCCTCGACAGGATCTCTTCGACCGATGCCGTGATTGTGACGGCCTGGCCGTAGTAGGCGTCGGGATTCGCGGCGATCGTATTCGTCGCCAGCGGCACGAGAGGCTTCGCCGGCGGCGCGGCGGGCGCCGCGGCGGCGCCTCTGCCGGAAGGCGCGGCCGGCACTGCGGGTGGTTGCTGAGCTCGCAGGGTCACGAAGAGCCCGGTCAGCATCGCGAGCGCAACGAACGAGACGCTGCGCGTGGTCTTGAACAGTCGGGACATGGGTAAAACTCCTTCAGTAGAACGTCGATGCATTGTAGGAGAAGTCGCCCGTGCGCTGCCAGTGAGGAGCGCGAAGTCTGTTACGATCGGAGACGTTGACGCCGCAGACAAGTGCCGCTCGGGGAACTGATGAAGCGTGGAGTGTCGTGCTCGGCGCCGCCGGTCACG
>JAYVMG010000206.1:0-4264 GCA_043759095.1 Acidobacteriota bacterium
CGGTGATGCGCTGACCGGCGGCGAGGCGCTGAGCCGGGAGCCGCGGATTCCAGGTCTTGACGGACGCGACGGTCGTCTTATAGAGACGCGCGATGGAGGCGAGCGTGTCGCCTCGCTTCACGGCGTAGCTGCCCTTCACGCGATTCGAATTCATTGACGGCGGCGCGAGTTGACCGTTGTGCGCGACAGTCGAGCGAGCCTCGGTTGCGGGCGCAGACCGGTCCGCGCGTGCCGCCATCAGGACGCCGGCCTCGCTCGGCACCATCAGCCGCTGTCCCGCCGCCACCTTCGGAGCAGCGCCCGCGAGGTAGTTGGCCTCCGCGAGATCCGCCTTGCTGACATGCAGCTTGCGGGCGATGAGCGGCAGCGTCTCGCCCTTCTTCACCGTGTAGTACTTCAGCGTGGCGAGATCGGCGGCCGGCGCGTCAATCAGCCGGGCCTCGACCAGCTCCGCCGTGCCGGCGGGGACTTTCAACTGGTACTTCGTGTCCTTGGCCGGCGTCGTCCAGCGACGCAGTTCCGGGTTCAGCGCCTGAATCTGATCGATCGACGTCGAGGTCCATTCCGCGACGCGGCGCAGATCCACCGGACGGGACAGCGTGACCTTGTCGAACGCCGCCGGTTGTTCCGCCTCGAAATCGAATCCGTACTGCGCTGGATTCCGCGCGATGACGATCGCGGCGAGGATCATCGGGACGTACTCGCGCGTCTCGCGTGGGAGGACTTTCGACTTCTCGGTGAGCGTCCAGAAGTTGTCGACGCGGGCGGTCTTGAGCGCGCGCTGCATGCGCCCGGGTCCGCCGTTGTACGACGCCAGCGCCAGATGCCAGTCACCGCCGAAGAGCTTGCTGAGCGTCCGCAGGTACTTCGCGGCGGCGACGGTCGCCTTTTCAGGATCCGAGCGCTCGTCGATGTACCAGTCGCGCCGGAGACCGTTCTCGAGGCCGGTGCCCGCCATGAACTGCCACACGCCCTTGGCTTTGGTCCGCGACAGCGCGTTCGGCTTGAAGGCGCTCTCGACCAGCGGGACGTACGCGAGGTCGAGGGGGAGGCCTTCCGCGCGGAACACGTTCTGAATCATCGGCAGGTATTTGCTGCCGCGCTTCATGCCTTCTTCGATGAAGTCGTGGAGGCGTCCCTGGAAGAGTTCGATGTAGGCCAGCACGCGTTGGTTCAGCGGGATGGGGATGTCGTGGTTGGCGAGCAGGAGGTCCGACTGGACGGCGTCCTTCAGGCCCGGCGTCGCGGACGGCGTGCCGAGGGTCGTGGACATGGCGAGCAGTTCATCAATGGACGCCGGCTCGTATTTCTTTTCGGCGAAGCCGTCACCGGTCGCGAGCGCCCGAACTTCGTAGGTGCTGATGCGATCGACGAGCCGATCGAAGTGCTCGCGGATCCGCGGCTCCGTGCGCGCGCCGTACGGCGACTCGAGCAGCACATCAACCGCGCGGTTGAATTCCTGTTTGGCGGCCTCGACATGTCCCTGTTCGAGTTCGCTCTGGCCGGCTTTGAAATAGCGATCGGAGGAGGCGATAAGCGTGACGACGGGGTCTTCAGAAGGAGCCGAAACCGGCTGAACCGTTGCTGCCGCGTTGAGGCCGTGCGCGGTCGCCGGCGGCGACGGTTGGACGCGGGCGCCTTGGGTCTTGATGCTGGAACCGCAGGCTGCAAAGAAGGGGAGCAGCGCGAGGAGAGCAAGACGCTGCCGCTGGTATCCGAGCATTCGTAGGGGGCTCCGTGTTTAGACACGCGGGGAGGGCGCGGCGCCCCCACAACTATGGACGAGGCAGTCTAGCAAAGTCGTCCCTGTCGGTCAAACACTAAGTCCAGCAGGCTCAGCAGTTGGCGCTGAGCTACCCACGCCAGGGGGCGACGGAAAATACGCGGTTCGCGTCGCCCAAATCGCGGGCGGACGGCGTCACAATTGCGCGCTCGGACACTACTAGCTTGCGGCCCGCCTGCATCGCCAGCCGAACGTCCTCTTCGCACACAAAATCCAGCGGTGCGAGACTGCCGACCGCCGTCTGGTCCGCATCTGATCGCGACCGGCTCTGCATCTGATCGACACCTGATGACGACCCGCCTGCCTCCGGTTTGAAACCGCGCGAGCCGAGGAAGTCGTCGATCCGGCGGGACAATGCGTCTGCGCTGATGCCGGCCGGCGCCGCCGACCTGGCTGGAACGGCCGCCGGGCCGACACCCGCTGCCTTGTCCCAACGGCTGACCGTCGGCGTCAGCTCGTACGCGACCCGCTTGATGTTCAGCAGATGCCTTGGCGAGATGTTGTCCGACGTGATGTTCCCGCCGAAGCCGCCGCAGCCCAGCGTCATCGCCGGATCCAGACCCGTCGACAGCCCCACTGACCCATGCGTCGTCGGCGAATTGACGATGATGCGGAACGCCGGTTTGTGGAGGCCGAACTCGAGGATGACCTGGTCATTCTGCGAGTGAATCGACATCGTATGACCCATGCCGCCGTAGCGCAGGATTTGCTTGCAGCGCTCGCAGGCTTCCCGCCAGTCCTTCACGACGTAGTACGACAGCACCGGGCACAGCTTTTCGATGGACAGCGGGAAGTCGCGGCCGACCCCGGCGAGCGGTGCGACCAGGATCTTTGTCTCCGCAGGCACAGTGATGCCGCACTGACCGGCGATGTAGACGGCCGATCGGCCGACGAGCGCGGGATTCGGTAGCCGCTGCGGTGTGATCAGGACCTTCGTGACCGCGTCCACCTCGGCGGCGTTCAGGAAGTACGCGCCTTGCGCCAGGAATTCGCGCTTCACTTCTTCGGCGATCGGCTCGTCGACGACCGCCGAGTTCTCGGTAGAGCAGAGCAGGCCGTTGTCGAACGTCTTGCCGGTGATGATGTCGTGGACGGCCTTCTTCACATTCGCCGATCGCTCGATGAACGCGGGCGCATTACCGGGGCCCACGCCGTATGCAGGCTTGCCCGCGCTGTACGCCGCCCGCACAAGGCCCATGCCGCCCGTCGCCAGAATGACGGCGACGTCACGCTGTTTCATCAACTCCTGCGTCCCCTCGATCGTGACGGTCGTCATCCAGTTGATGGCGCCCTCGGGAGCGCCCGCGCGCCGCGCCGCCTCGTCCATCACCTCGGCGACACGCGTGATGCATTTCACCGCGGAGGGATGCGGGCTGATGACGATCGTGCAGCGCGCCTTGATGGCGATCAGGATCTTGTAGATCGCGGTCGACGTGGGATTGGTCGTCGGCACGATCGCGGCGACAACGCCGAACGGTTCGGCGATCTCGATGACGCGCCGATCCTCGTGGCGCGCGATGACGCCGACGGTTTTCATCGGCTTGATGAAGTTGTACACCTTCTGCGACGCGAAGAGGTTCTTCTGGATCTTGTCGTCGACGACGCCGAAGCCGGTTTCCTCGACGGCGAGGCGTGCGAACGCTTCAGCCTGAGCCGTGGCCGCGGCGGCCATGGCGTCCACGATCGCGTCGATTTTTTCCTGGCTGAATTCGGCGAGCTCGAGCCACGCCTGTTTGGCGCGGCGCGCCAGCGCCCGGGCCTCCGCTATCGACGCGAGGTCGCGATCGGCTTGGGGGGCGCTTACGGATTCAGCCATCAGTGTGGAAGCTCTCCACCACAGCGGACGCGGGGGATTAGGTCGTTCCCTTCGGGAGGATCCGCTCAACCTCGGCGTGCGGGCGCGGGATCACGTGGACCGAGATGAGCTCGCCCACGCGGCGCGCGGCGGCGGCGCCCGCGTCGGTGGCGGCCTTGACGGCGCCCACGTCGCCGCGGCACATCACCGTGACGTACCCGGCGCCGATATATTCCTTGCCGATCAAGACCACGTTGGCAGCCTTGACCATCGCGTCCGCAGCCTCAACCGAGCCGATCAGACCGCGGGTTTCGACGAGTCCTAAGGCATCTAAAGACATGGTGGGTTCAGGCCCGGAACTCTAACAGATTGCGGGGGATGCGACAACTGCGCTATCATCCCCGCTCACCGCCTTTCACGATTGCTTCGGCCTCGTCAGCAGCGACCGTTGACCATGATCCAACGCCTACAGCGTCCCTCCGTCGCGCTCGCCCTCGCCGCGCTCATCTGCGCGTCTGGCGCCCTCAATGCCTGCAAGCGGAAGGAAGCGCCCGAGCCGTCGATGGCGACGCCGAGCGTCACGCTGAACCACGACAAGACGCCGCTCGGCAGCCCGATTGACATCCACTACAAGTTCTTCGTCGCGGCAGATGCCCACTTCACGGAAGATCTGCGCGTCATGGTGC
>JAYVMG010000207.1:0-11293 GCA_043759095.1 Acidobacteriota bacterium
CACCGCCGGCGTCGAACCCGAACGCTTCGGCATCGGCCCGGTGCCCGCGATCCGCAAGGCGTTGAAGCTTGCGGGACTCACGCTCGATCAGATCGATCTTATCGAGTTGAACGAAGCGTTCGCGGCGCAGGTTCTCGCCTGCCTGAAAGAACTGCCGATCGATCCGGATCGGTTGAACGTCAACGGCGGCGCGATCGCGCTCGGCCATCCGCTCGGCTGCACCGGCGCCAAGCTGACGACGACCCTGCTGTACGAAATGAAGAGACGAAACGCCCGCTACGGCATGGTGTCAATGTGCGTTGGTGGCGGGATGGGCGCAGCTGGTATCTTTGAGAGGATTTGAATATGCCGACAACAACGGAGACGAAGATTCTGCGCGGCGGCGAGTGGATGATCCAGCCTTCTGATGCGGACTCCGTCTTCACGCCGGAGCGCCTGACCGAAGAACACAAGTTGATTGGCCGCACGGCGCAGGAATTCGTGACCAACGAAATCCTGCCGAAGCTCGATCAACTGGAAACGAAGGACTGGGCGCTTGCGCGCGAGCTGGTGAAGGTCGGCGCCAGCCTCGGCCTGCTCGGCGTGGATGTTCCTGAGGCGTATGGCGGCCTCGGCCTCGACAAAGTCACCTCGCTCGTCGTCAGCGAGAAGCTGGCGCTGTCGGCGTCCTTCGGCGCCACCTTCGGCGCCCACGCCAACCTCACCATCGTCCCGCTGGTGCTGTTCGGGAGCGAAGCGCAGAAGCAGAAATATCTGCCGCGGCTGTTGTCGGGCGAGCTGATTGGCGCGTATGGCCTCAGCGAAACCGGATCCGGATCCGACGCGCTCGGCGCGCGGACGAAAGCCACGCGCCAGCCGGACGGCGGCTTCCTGCTGAATGGCGAGAAGATGTGGATCACCAACGGCGGCTTCGCCGACCTGTTCGTCATCTTCTGCAAGGTGGACGGCGATCAATTCACCGCGCTCCTCGTCGAGCGCGAGTGGGGCGTGAAGAGCGGCAAGGAAGAACACAAAATGGGCCTCCACGGCTCGTCGACGACGGCGCTGATTTTCCAGGACGTGAAGGTGCCTGCGGACAACGTGCTGTCCGAGGTTGGCAAGGGACACAAGGTCGCGTTCAACGTGCTGAACTTCGCGCGCTTCAAACTGGGCGCGATGTGCGGCGGCGGTGCGATTGGCGCGATTGCCGAAAGCGCGAAATACGCCGCCACTCGTCGTCAGTTCGGGCAGCCCATCTCTAACTTCGGCGCCATCAAACACAAGATCGGCGAGATGGTCGTGCGCACGTACGCCATCGAGAGCCTGCTCTATCGCATCGCCGGCCTCGTGGATGCGCGCATCGCCGCGACGCCGCACGAAGCGCACGATGGATCCGCGGCGCTGGCCGCGTTCGAGGAGTACGCCGTCGAGGCGTCGATCGCGAAGGTCGCCGGCAGCGAGGCGCTGAACTACGTGCTGGACGAGAACATCCAGATTCACGGCGGCAACGGTTACGTGCATGACTACCCCGCCGAGCGTCACTTCCGGGACGCGCGCGTCAACCGCATTTTCGAGGGCACGAACGAGATCAACCGTCTGCTGATTCCGGGCATGCTGATCCGGCGCGCGGTCAAAGGTGATCTGGCGCTGATTCCGGCGGCCAAGGCGCTGCAGGAGGAGCTGCTCGGGCCGCCCGCGATGCCGGCGTCTGGTGACGGTGACGGTGTGCTCGCCGACGAGCGGCGCGCGGTTGCCGCGTTCAAGAAAACGGCGCTGATGGTGTTCGGTGTCGCGATGCAGACGTACGGCGCGAAGCTCACCGACGAACAGGAAGTACTGATGCACATGGCGGACATCGCCATCGACGTCTACAGCGCCGAAAGCGCGACGCTGCGGGCGCAGGCGGCAGCCGAGTCGAAGGCGGCGCGAGCGGCGCTGCATGCCGACGCGGCGCGCGTGTTCGTCAACGACGCGGCGCTCCGCATCGACGCGTCTGCGCGCCAGGCGCTGGCGGCCATGGCCGACGGCGATACGCTGCGGACGCTGCTGGCCGCGCTGCGGCGTCTGCTGAAGGTGACGCCGATCAACACTGTGGCCGCTCGACGACGCCTCGCCGATGCGACGGTTGAGCGAGGCGGATACCCTCTCGCATGAGGCAGGTGGGTCGGATGGGTCAGGTAGGTCAGGTGGGTAGAACAGCCCTACCTGCCTTGATCGCGCTGATGTTCTTGGTGGGCGCGGCAGCCTGCAGTAGTGCGCCCCCTGATGATCGCGACTACCCGACGAAGATCGCCGCAGCGCGCGCAGCGAAAGACGCCGAGTTCGCGCGCAGCGACGATCCGATCCCCACGGCTCGCCACGCGCAGTTCCTGCCGCTGGCGTACTTTCCGATCGACCCCGACTACAACGTGCCCGCTGCCCTGAAACCGATCGACGACAAGCAGGTCTATGAGATGCCGACATCGACCGGCGCCAACCGGAAGATGCGGCGAGTGGGCTCGCTGGAATTCACGCTCAAGGGTCAGTTGATGAAGCTGCTGGCGTTCAACGAGATGGGCGCCGATCCCGGCTCGCTGTTCGTGGCGTTCAGCGACCTGACCAGCGGTACGGAAACGTATGCGGCCGGACGCTTCATGGACCTCTCGCGCAACACCACCGGCGTCTACGAGGTGGACTTCAACCGCGCATACATTCCGTACTGCTACTACAACCCCACCTACGAGTGCCCGTATCCACCCGCAGAGAACCGGCTGAAGATCCCGATTCGCGCAGGGGAACGGGTGAGGAAGTCTGAAGGAGGAAGTCTCAAGTAGGCCGGACAGTCAGACTTCACACTTGAGACTTCAGACTTACTCATGTCCTTACGCGCAATTGTTTTTGACTTCGACGGCGTGATCGCCAATAGCGAGCCGCTCCACTTCAGAGGCTTCCGCGACGTGGCGGCCGAAGAAGGCGTCACGCTCACCGAGCCGGATTACTACGCGCGCTATCTCGGCTTCGACGATGTGGGCGCATTCGAGGCGATGGGTGCGGAGCATGGCGCTGCATGGACGCGCGAGCAGATCCGCGCGATGGTGGCGCGAAAAGCCGTGAAGATCGAAGAGCTCGAGCACGGCGTGTCGGTCCTTTTTCCTGGCGCGGCCGACGCCATCCGCCGCGCGGCGGCGGCCATGCCGATCGCGATCGCGTCGGGCGCGCGCGGCGAGGAAATCCGGCGCGTGCTGATACGCGAAAATCTGATCGCCTGCTTCACCGCCATCGTCGCCGCGGAGGACACGCCCGCCAGCAAGCCGTCGCCGGACCCATATCTGCGCGCGTTGATACTGCTCGCCGCGTCTGTTGGCGATCGCCTGAACCCATCGGACTGCGTGGCGATCGAGGACTCCCGCTGGGGGCTTGATTCTGCGCGTGCCGCAGGATTGCGCACGGTGGCGGTGACCAACTCGTATCCGGCGGCTGAGCTGAAAGCGGATCTCACGATCGCCTCGCTGGAAGCCATGGACTTGGATCGTCTCGCGTTTCTCTGTTCGAATCGCTAGTCTCATCTCGGACACAATCCAACCACTTAGATTTAACAATTCTTGTTCGATTTTTACAGCCTTCCTTCTTTACTCCCGTTCCTACAGGTGGGAATACTGGATGCATCCCCGACAGCGATCGTATTCAAACAGCGTCCGTGGCCGGGATTATTCCCGCGGCGAATCGTTCTTTTAGGAGGTCGGATGAAATTCAAGGTAATCGTTCTCGCTGTGGTGGCGTTGTTTGCCACGAGCGCGATGGCGAGCGCACAGAGTCAGACCGGCGAGATTTTCGGTAAGGTGACCGACTCGTCGAACGCAGTGCTCCCGGGTGTGACGGTGACGCTCAGCGGGCCGAGCCTGCTGCAGCCGCTGACGGCGGCGACGGGCGCCACCGGCACCTACACGTTTCCGCGGCTCGCCATCGGCTCCTACAACGTCAAGTTCGAGCTGGCCGGCTTCAAGACGATCATCAACGACGGCATTCGCGTGACGGTCGGCTCGAGCCAGACGGTCAACGCGCTGCTCGGCATCTCCACCGTGCAGGAGACCATCACGGTCACCGGTGAGAGCCCGATCGTCGACACCAAGAACACCGGCACCAAGCAGACGTTCACCAACGAGCTGCTGCAGAACATTCCGTCGGCCCGCGACCCGTGGGTCATCCTCCAGCAGACGGCGGGCATCGCCATGGACCGCGAGAACATCGGCGGCAACATGTCGGGTCAGCAGTCCAACTACGTGTCGCGCGGCGGCAACCCGACCAACAACAAGTGGTCGCTCGACGGCGTGGACGTCACCGACATGGCGGCGACCGGTTCGTCGGCCAACTACTTCGACTTCGACGCGTTCGAGGAAATGACGATCACCACCGGCGGCGTCGACGTGACGCAGCAGACCGGCGGCGTCGGCATCAACCTCGTCACCAAGAGCGGCACGGACCGCTTCAAGGGCTCGTCGCGCCTCTACAACACGAACAAGCGCGTCGAAAGCAACAACATCACCGACGCGCAGCGCACGCAAGGCGCCTCGTCCGGCAACCCGATTCAGGACATCCAGGACTACGGCTTCGAAATGGGCGGCCCGCTCAAGAAGGGCAAGGCCTGGATCTGGGGCGCATTCGGCAAGCAGCTCGTGGACGTCGGCGTCCTCGGCTTCTTCCAGCCCAGCGCCGGCTGCCAGACGATCAAGAGCGACATCGCGGCGAGCGTGCTGTCGCACAACATCACGGACGTCAACGACTGTCTGAACACCGACGAGACGCTGCTGCAGAACACGAACCTGAAGGCTGAGGTTCAGTTGTTCAAGGGCAACAAGCTCTCGATCTTCAACAACTTCGCCAAGAAGGTCCGCAACGCGCGCGGCGCGAGCGACCTGAGCCCGATCGAAACGACGACGCCGCAGAACGCAGTGTCGGACAGCTACGGCGTGGGCAAGCGGTTCTGGACGATCGGACCGGGCAACGCGACGTACAAGGTCGGCGATCAGTGGGTGATCAGCGACAAGCTGCTGCTCGACGTCCAATGGGCGCACGTCGGCAACAACTTCACGCTCGACTTCCACGATCCGTCACTGGCGACCGTGCAGCCGACGTTCATCATCAACAGCCCGGCCGGCCTGAACGGCCGCTCGGGCACGCAGAGCATCTTCCTGCGTCCCGCGAGCAGCGTGAACGTCAACCTGAACTACTTCGTCCCCGGCGGCATCGGTGGCGATCACTCGATCAAGTTCGGCGGCTACTGGCGCGACAACTACAGCTACTCGAACACCCGCGTCGGCGGCAATGCGACCGCGCGTTTCCCGACGGCGGCCGAACTCGCGAGCCCGCTCGACTGCAACACGCTGGCGGCCGGCTGCCAGGTGGGCCTCACGCGCGACAGCCAGACGATCTATGACCTGCTGAACCTCTCGGCGTACGTGCAGGACACCATCACGCACAACCGCCTGACGCTGCAGCTCGGTCTCCGCTACGACCAGAACCACGACCAGGCGCTGGCCTCGTCGGTTTCGGCCAGCCCGCTCGTGCCGACGATTCTGCCGGGCGTCACCTTCGCGGGCGCTGACCCGGGGATCACGTTCATGAACTTCTCGCCGCGCCTCGGCCTGACGTACGACCTGCAGAGCAATGGCAAGACGCTCGCGCACGCCAACTACGCCAGCTACTGGGGTCAGGTGGGCAACGGCGCCGTCGCGAGCCAGCTCAACCCGGTCACCGCGGTCACCGCGCGTTACGCGTGGGTCGACGCCAACCACGACGGGGTCGTGCAGTCGAACGAGGTCTACGACAGCAAGAACGTGCCGCTGCTCGCGGGCGGCAACCCGGCGAACTTCCTGCTCCTGGCGGGCAACTGGGATCCGGCCAACCCGGGTTCACCGACGACGAAGAACACGGTCGACCCGAACCTCAAGAACGATCGCACCGATGAAGTGATCATCGGCCTGGATCGTGAGATCGGCTCCGGGTTCGCGGTCGGCGGCAACTACATCTATCGCAACTACGTAAACTTTCAATGGGCGCCGATCAACGGCCTCAATCAGGACGGCTCGAGCTACACGGCGGTGTCGTTCACCGCGCCGGCGAGCACCTGCCCGGCGGGCGCGGTCTGCCCGACGCTCACCTACTACCAGCCGCTCGCCCAGTTGGGCACGGTCAGCACGCTCCAGAATCAGCAGGGCTTCAGCCGCGCGTTCAACGGCGTTGAACTCACCGGCCGCAAGCGTCTGTCGAACCACTGGCTGATGAACGCCAGCTACAGCTACAACAGCACGATCGTGAACTACGGTCCTGGTTCGTTCGTGGATCCGACCAACATCGCGGCGCGTAACGGGTACCAGTACGACTACGCGACGGCGGGCAGCGGTATCGGTAACGTGTTCATCAACGCGAAGTGGCTGGTCAAGGTCAGCGGCATGGTGCAGCTGCCTCTCGGGATCAATGCCTCGGCGTTCTACAACGCGCGCCAGGGCTACCCATTCGAACAGACGGTCACCAGCCCGACGCGTGCGAACGGCGCTGGCACGGCCAACCTCCTGGTCGCGAACGTCGGCGACGTTCGTCTCCCGAACTTCCAGAACCTGGACTTCCACGTCGACCGGGCAGTCAAGTTCGGAACGGTTCGTCTCGTGCCGAGCCTGGACATCTTCAACGTGGCCAACTCGGGCACGGAGCAGGCGTTTCGTCCAGCGCAGAACAGCTCGAACGCGAACTTCATCCAGGCGCTCGTTGCGCCGCGCGTCGCGCGGTTCGGCGTCAAGGTTTCCTGGTAAGCCGCGTTCGCCGGTACGACAAAAAGGGCGGGGCTTCGGCCCCGCCCTTTTTGTATGCGTTTCAACTGACACTCTCCACCACGGCGGACACGGAGGACCGGAGGAAAAATCTTTCTGGACTGATCCCCCGAGCCCTCAGTGGTGGAGAGTTCTTTTTTGCCCTTCGGGACAATCTGCAAGCAGCGGACAAATCGGACAGTGCGGGTCGGACTCGGTGCACGTCGCACCGCCGTGGTGCGACAAGTACAAAAACGCCTGCCGGTACGCGTCGACGGACGCGAGCAGCTCGCCCGTGAGCGCGTCCTGAACTGAGCGCGCTTGCTTCTTGAAGTTGTCGCCGGCCTCGCCGTACCCAAGGCGCCTGCTCACGCGGCTGACCCGCGCGTCCACCGGCAGGATCGCGTGATCGGCCGCAAACAGCAGCATGCGATGCGCGCCGGTCTCGCCGAATTGCGGAAACGGCTTGAGCGCCCGCCGTGCCGCCGGCAGCGGGCCGCGGATCACCGAGGGCAGAGCCGGTGATCGCCGGAACAGATCGACGCCGGTCCGCAGCGCCTGCAGCCGGTTCTCCGCGTACGGCCCAGCGAGTGTCACGCACTGCTCGAGCTTCTTTTGAGGTGCGCGCCACATCGCGTCCGGCGTCATCGCGGGGATGCGTTTCAACGCCGCCAGCGCTGCATCGCGCTTGCGCGGCGTCGCATGCACCGACAGCACTTCCCACACGAACAGCGTGAACGGATCGCGCGGCGGCGTCGGCAGCGCGCCGTAAAACCGCCGCAGCGCACTCAGCAGAAACTCGAGCCTCGACACGCGAACACTTTACCTCAGCCCGAGAATCTTCAGAGTGGGGTTAGTGGTGGAGAGTTTTTACGACCGCGTCTTGGAAATCTCCTCGTACAGCATCGCCGACGAGATGATTCCGCCGTGGAAGTTGGCGACATCAAGCTTCTCGTTCGGCGCGTGCGCGTTTTCGTCCGGCAGGCCGACTCCGAACAGCACTGACGGCAGCCCGAGTTCTTCCTGGAACGTCGATACCACCGGAATCGATCCGCCTTCGCGCGTGAAGACCGGCTTGCGTCCGAACCCGCGCTCGATCGCGCGCCCGGCCGCCTGCACGTACGGGTTGTCGTACGACGTCATCCACGGCTTGCCGCCATGCATGCGCGTGATCTTCAGCTCCACGGTCTTCGGTGTCACGTCGCGCAGGTGCGCGTCGAACAGTTCCGCGATCTTGTCCGGCGTCTGGTTCGGCACGAGGCGCATGCTGACTTTTGCCATGGCCACCGCCGGCAGCACGGTCTTCGCGCCTTCGCCGGTGAATCCTGACAGCAGTCCGTTCACTTCGAACGTCGGCCGCGCCCACGTGCGCTCGAGCGTCGTGTAGCCGGTTTCGCCGAACACCTTCGGGATGCCGAAGTCCTTCTTGTACTGCTTCTCGTTATAGGGCAGCGCGGCCCACGCCTGCCGCTCCTCCTCCTGCAACGCCACCACATCGTCGTAGAAGCCGGGGATCTTGATGCGGCCGCCGCGATCCTTCATCTGCGCGAGGATCTGCGACAGCGCGAATGCGGGGTTGACCACGGCGCCGCCAAACGATCCTGAATGCAGGTCGGTGTTGCTGCCCCGCAGATCGATCTGGAAATAGACCAGGCCGCGGAGGCCATAACAGATCGACGGCACGCCGCGCGCGAACATCGGCGAATCCGAGATGACGACGACGTCGGCGCCGAGTTCGCTTTTGTGTTCGCGGATGAAGTTGTCGAGGTTGACGCTGCCGACCTCCTCCTCGCCCTCGAGGATGATCTTCATATTGACCGGCAGCGTGCCGTTCTGTTTCAAGTGCGCTTCGATCGCCTTGAAGTGCATGAAGACCTGCCCTTTGTCGTCGGCGGATCCGCGCGCGTAGATCTCGCCGTCGCGGATCGTCGCCTCGAACGGCGGCGACTCCCATAGCTCCAGCGGATCCACCGGCTGCACGTCGTAGTGTCCGTAGAAGAGGATCGTCGGCGCGCCCGGCGCGCCGAGCCAGTCGCCGTACACCACGGGGTTACCCGGCGTGTCGACCAGCTTCACGTTCTGCATGCCGATGCGCCGCATCTCGTCCGCACACCAGTCCGCGCAATGCTTCACGTCGCCCGCATGCTGCGGCAGTGCGCTGATACTGGGGATCGCAAGGAAGGCTTTCAGTTCCTCGAGATAGCGCTCGCGGTTGACGTTGATGAAGTCGATTACCTTGTCCACGTGTCTCCGTTAGGTCGCTTGCGCAGCGCCGGCGCCAATTGCCGCCACCGGAAGCTCCAGATGAAATCGATAGCCACCGTTCAAGGGACGCTCAACATCGAGGGATCCGCCGTGCGCCTGAAGAATCTGCCGGCAGGCGACGAGATCGCCCGACCACGACGGCTCGTCCAGCTCGTCGAGATCGGCGGCGGTGCGATCGTCGAGTTCGATGACGAGACGATCGTCGGGATCGCCGCGACGCGTCGTGAGCGTGATGGCCGCGCGCTCGCGCCGCGGGCTGAAACGCGGTGACGGACGCGAGAGAAGCGTCGCCATCACTTTTTCGAGCTGGCGGCCGTCCACGTACACCAGCGGCAGGCGATCGGCCAGCGCGAAAGTCACGCGGATGCCCGAGGCGCTGAGCTCGCTCCGCATGGTTTCGACGGCGCGATGCGCCAGCTCGTTGATGTCCTGCCACCGTCGGCTCAGCGTCGACGTTTCGGTGAACGCCAGCAGGTTGCGAACAATGCCGGCCGCGCGGGTGACGTTCTCCTGAATCTCGCGAAGCTCGTCCCCGGACTCGACCCTGAGACCGCCGGTCGCGAGCATCAGCTCGGTGTTGCCGATGACGCCCTGCAGCGGACCCTTGAGCTCCTGCGCGAGGCCCGAGATCAACTGACCGACGTGCGCCAGCTGCTCCTGCTCGCGCAGCTGGACGCTGTTGGCGGTGAGCTCCCCGCGCAGCCGCGCGAACGCCCGGCGCCACATCAACTCGCGCATGACGAGCAGCGCTGCCAGAACTCCGCCTAGTGTTATCGCGACTGTGTCCATCGGCCGTCGTCGTCCGTCACACGCCCGTCCACCTTCAGTTTCTCGAGGTGCGCCCGGACGTTCTCCTGCGCCGCCAGCATCAGCGCCGGAGCGAGACCATCATAGATGGATTCGGCGATGGCCTGCACAGTCGCGTGGCCGGCGCTGAGGGCAGCCACGACCTGCTGCTCGCGCTGGCGGCGGTGCGCCAGATACCCTGTGAGAATCGTCTGCGGATTGTCGATGACCGGGCCGTGAGCCGGCAGCAGCCGCAGTGGATTGAGCGTCAGCAGGCGCTCGAGCGACGCCATGTACTGGCCGAGGTCGCCGCCGCGGCTCCAGTGAATCATCACGCTGCTGCCCTGCACGACGAGGTCGCCGGTGAAGATCGTCCGGGTCGACTCCTGCCAGAACGCCAGGTGATCCGGTGAGTGGCCAGGCGTATGGAGAATCGTCAAGACGTCATCGCCGACCTGCACCTGATCACCCTCATCGAGCGAACGCCAGGGCACAACGTACTGCGCGTCCTCGTCTGGCCACGGACGCTTTCTGAAGGAGGCCGCGGGATGCGCCGCCGCGATCGCAGGCGCGCCGGCCGCGTGATCGTGATGTCCATGCGTCACGAGGACGGCCTCGAGCCGGCCGCCGCCGAGTGCGGCCGCAAGATCCGCGAGGTGCTGCGGCTCGCCGACGCCGGCGTCAATCAGCGTGGCCGATCCGTGACGGCCGGGGATCAGATAGGTGTTGTTGCCCGATCCGGTCATCGGACCAGGATTACGGGCGGGCAAAAGGATCGGCTCCACCTAGAAACTATATCGAAGCGCGAGCGCGGCGTGAGAGTTCCGGTGGTACTGTCCGAGGAAATCGTCTCTGTGGCCGGCGATCCCAACGCCGGTGGCGGTGGCGCGCCAGTGTTGCCCGGCCGTCTGCGAGTACTCGACTTTTCCGTAGAAACCGTCGCCGTTCTGACGGGCGGCCGTCTCGAAGGCCAGATTCCGCACCGGGTCGATGGTGTACGACGCGCGCGCGACAATCGATCGCGTCATGCCGCGATCCGGCGCGAAGCCGAACGCGGAGCGTTGCGCGGTGATCACTTCCCCGGCGTAACCGGCCACGATCACCCATTCGCCGGTCTGGCGCTCCAACTGAATGACATAGATCACATACTCGTCCGCCGCCGCGGCTTCGCCGCTTTGGCGGGATGTGAAGTACGCAGCCTCGCCCTTGATCGTGAACCACGGCGTCGGCACCGCCGCGTCCGCGCCGTAGGTGCGGATGGCGGGATAACTGCGCATCAAGGCGAGCACGGCGCTCTGCCCCGCGTGCCCTGCTTGACCTACTTGACCTACTTGACCTACTTGACCTGTCTGACCTGCTTGCCCGTTCTGGCCCTTGTCGAGGAATCCGAGAATGTCGTCCTTCGTCACGCGTCCGGCGATCCCGGTGCCGTGGATCTGCGCGATATCGACGTTGTGTTCTTTCGCGATCTTGCGTACGAG
>JAYVMG010000208.1:0-4234 GCA_043759095.1 Acidobacteriota bacterium
TGCGCACCGTCGACGAACACTTTTGTTGAATTGGGAAACGCTGTGGTGAACTCGGACATTCCGCACTCCCTCCGCCGGTATCAACCGGATCCAGGTTCCAAGGGTTTATCTCAATCCCGGCGAGCGGGGATACCCCTGGCGGCTCTTTTGACTATAACGCGGATCAGGGCTAAGGGCTAAGGGCTGGCGATCGGGATCACGAACTTCTCCGCCGGCCGCTAGGCGAGCTTTCTGAGGATGAAGCACTTCAGGTAATACGTCTCGGGAACACCGAGCAGCACCGGGTGATCGCGGCCCTGCATCCGCTTCTCGACGACCGTGACGTGCGCCTGCGCGTCCACGCTGGCGTCGTAGACGATCTCGGCGAACGCCGCTTCGTTGATGTTGTACGAGCAGCTGCACGTCACGAGCGTCCCGCCAGGGTTGAGCAGCTTCAGCGCGCGCAGGTTGATTTCCTTGTAGCCGGCGCGGGCGTTGGTGACCGCCGCCTTGTTCTTGGCGAAGGCCGGCGGATCCAGCACGATCGTGTCGAAGCGCTCGCCGGTCCGATCGAGTCCGCGCAGTTCGTCGAACACGTTGCCGACTCGCGCGTCGATGGCGACGCCGTTGCGAGCAGCGTTCGTCTTCACCCGCGCGACCGCGTCCTCGGACACGTCGAACGCGATCGTCTCCTTGCAGCGGCGCCCCATCACCAGCGCGAAGCCGCCGTTGTAGCTGAAGCAGTCGAGCATCCGCCCGCGCGCGTACGCCGCGGCCGCGGCCCGGTTCTCGCGCTGATCGAGGAACAGCCCGGTCTTCTGACCGTGCCGCAGATCGACGTCGTACTCGATGCCCGTCTCGGTAATCGTCACCGTCTCGGGCACGTCACCGGCCAGCACGTCCACGCGCTGCTCCAGGCCGTCCAGTACGCGCGCCCGCGGATCGTTGCGCGCGAGGATGCCGCGCGGGTGCAGCAGGTCGGTCAGCGCCGACACGACAACGGGCAGCAGGCGATCCATGCCTTGTGAGAGCGCCTGCACGACCACGTAGTCGCCATATCGATCGACGATCAGCGACGGCAGCAGGTCGGCTTCCCCGTGGACGAGGCGATACGCCGTCGCATCGATGGCCAGCGACGTGCGGAACGCGATTGCGGCCTCGATCCGCCGGCGAATCAGCGCCTCGTCGGCGACCGCTTCGCCGTAGGTGAGCATGCGCAGGGTAATCTGCGATCGATCGCTGAACAGCGCGGACCCGAGCATCTGGCCGCGCGGGCTGCGCACCTGCACGATGTCGCCCGCCGCCGCGCGCGCCTCCGCCACGTCCGCGCGGTAAATCCACGGGTGGCCACCGCGCAGCCGCTCTTCGCCGCGCGCAGAAATCACAACAGTCGGAATCATCAAAGCTGTAAAGCGTACAGTACAATCTCCTTCGTGCGTATCGCTATCGGCGCTGACCATGCGGGCTTCACGCTGAAGGAACACCTGAAGCAGACCCTCACGCGGCTCGGCCACACGATCGACGACCACGGCACCAACAACGAGGCATCCGTCGACTACCCGCCGATCTGCATCGCCGTCGGCCGGGCGGTCGCAGACGGCAGCGCCGACCGGGGCATCGTGCTCGGCGGCAGCGGCCAGGGCGAGCAGATCGCCGCCAACAAAGTCGATGGCGTCCGCGCCGCGCTCTGCAACGATCTCTACACCGCGCGCCTGTCGCGCGAGCACAACGACGCCAACGTCCTCTCCATCGGCGGCCGCATCGTCGCGTTCGGATTGGCGGACGAAATTCTGGCGCTGTGGCTGAGCACGGCGTTCGAAGGTGGACGGCATCAGCGGCGCATCGATCAGATCACAGCAGCGGAAAAACCGCAGCGCTAAATCGCAACTCTGAAGAGTTGCGCCACAATGAGACCCTATGGCCACCAACACCACGACCCCCGCAATGTGGCGAACGCTCGCCGAGACGGATCCCGAGATCGCCGGCGCGATCAAAGACGAACTGCACCGCCAGAACAGCGGCCTCGAACTGATCGCGTCGGAAAACTTCGTCAGCCATGCCGTGCTCGAAGCCGCCGGCTCGGTGATGACGAACAAGTACGCCGAGGGCTACCCGGGCAAGCGCTACTATGGCGGCTGTGAATTCGTCGATGTGGCCGAGCGCGCAGCGATCGCGCGGGCCACGACCCTGTTCGGCGCCGACCACGCCAACGTGCAGCCGCACTCGGGCGCGCAGGCCAACATGGCGGTTTACCTCACGCTGCTGAAACCTGGCGACACGGTGCTCGGGATGAACCTCGCCCATGGCGGTCACCTGACGCATGGCCACCCCCTCAATTTTTCCGGCAAGCTGTACAACATCGTGCCGTACGGCGTGCGCAAGTCGGACGAGTTGATCGACTACGACGAGATCGACCGCCTCGCCGAGGAACACAAGCCGAAGATGATCATCGTCGGCGCCAGCGCCTACTCGCGCGTGATCGACTTCGCGCGCATCCGGTTGGCGGCGGATCGCATCGGCGCGCCGGTCTTTACCGACATGGCGCACATCGCCGGCCTCGTCGCAGCCGGCGTCCACCCGAGCCCGATCCCGCACTCCGACTTCGTCACCACGACGACGCACAAGACGCTGCGGGGACCACGCGGCGGACTCGTGCTGTGCCGCGCGCAGTACGCGAAGGATCTCGATCGCACGGTGTTCCCCGGCGTGCAGGGCGGCCCGCTGATGCACATCATCGCGGCCAAGGCCGTGTGCTTCAAGGAAGCGGCGGAGCCGTCGTTCATCGCCTACCAGACACAGATCGTCGCGAACGCGAAGAAACTGGCGAGCGTGCTGACCACGGCGGGCTTTCGTCTCGTCAGCGGCGGCACCGACAACCACCTGATGCTGGTCGACGTGTTCTCGAAGGGCATTACCGGCAAGGTCGCCGAGGCCGCGCTGGGCAAGGCGGGCATCACGGTCAACAAGAACGCGATCCCGTTCGATCAGAATCCGCCGATGGTCGCCAGCGGCATCCGCGTCGGCACGCCGGCGATCACCACGCGCGGCATGCGTGAACCGGAGATGGAAATCATCGGCGATCTCTTCACGCGCGCGCTGCAGACCCCGGACGACGATCACGCGCTGGGCATGGTTCGCGCTGAAGTCGAGGGGTTGTGCCGGAAGTTCCCGCTGTACCCGGAGGCGTAGCGGCCGCGGTGCAAGCGGTCTTCGCGCCGGGCGGCGCGCTGGCCCTCGCGATGCCGGATTTCGAACCGCGCAGCGGACAGGCCGACATGGCCGCCGCCGTCGCACGGGTGTTCGAGGAGGGTGGCGTCCTCCTCGCGGAAGCCGGCACCGGCACCGGGAAGACACTCGCCTATCTCGTCCCGGCGATTCTCAGCCGCGAACGCGTGCTGATCTCCACCGGTACGAAAAACCTCCAGGAGCAGATCTACTTCAAGGACATCCCGGCGTTGCGCGAAGCGCTGGGTATCCCGTTCACCGCGACCTACATGAAGGGCCGCGCGAACTATCTCTGCGTCCACAAACTCGATCAGTTGACCGATGGCATCGGCCCCGCGGTCAACGACGTCTTCCTGCCGATCATCCGTGAGTGGTCCACGCGTACGGAGACAGGCGATCGTGCGGAGTTACAAGACCTACCTGAAGATCTCGCGTTCTGGCACGACGTCTCGGCGACCGCCGACACCTGCCTCGGCACCGAGTGTCCGCGCTACGACGACTGTCACGTGACGCGCATGCGCCAGCGCGCCGCGGCCTCCGACGTGGTGATCGTCAACCATCACCTGCTCTGCGCCGACGCGGCCGTCCGCCAGAACGCGTTCGGCGAGGTGATCCCCGCATTCACTCGTGTGATTCTCGACGAAGCGCACCAGCTCGAAGACGTCGCGACGCAGTACTTCGGCTTCAACGTCAGCACGTACCGCGTTGAGGAACTGGCGCGCGACATCGAACGCCTGATGGCCACCGGCGGCATCGACGATCGCGCGGCGAAGGACGACCTCGCGAAAGGGACGGAACAGCTGCGCGATCACGGGCAGGCATTTTTCGCCGAGCTCGCGTTCGCGCATCGCGGCCAGGGACGGGTGAAGAACGAAGAGCGGGTTCGCGCCACCGCGGAGTCGCTTGGCCAGACGTACAACTCCGCCGTCAACCTGACCGGCGCGCTCGACATCGTCGAAGGGACGCTGGCGCTGCTGCGGAAGCCACGCGCGGAAGACGACGAGGACGAGACATCGAAAAGTGGCGAGGA
>JAYVMG010000209.1:0-11247 GCA_043759095.1 Acidobacteriota bacterium
CTGCGCCCGCTTGAGCCGGACTTCAGCCTCATCAACCTGCCGACCACGCTGCCGCTGCCAGTGCATAAGGGGAACTTCCACCTGACGCATCGGTTCAACGAGAACCTGCGCAACGACAGCTTCGGCACGCAGGCGAGCAACCTGTTCGGCCTCGATGAGGGCGCCACCATCCAACTCGAGTACCGCTTCGGGGTCATGAAGCACGTCGAGGCGATCGTGTCGCGCACCAACGTCCAGCGGGATATCCAGATGGGCGTGAAGTACGACGCGTTCCACGAGTCTGCCTCGCATCCGATCGGGCTGTCGGCGCTGGTTTCGATCGAGGGCACGAACAACTTCAAAGAAAACTACGCCCCTGCGCTCGGCGTCGTGGTGTCGCGGACACTGGGGAACGTGGCGGCGGTGTATGCCACGCCCGTGTGGGCGCACAACACGTTGCCAGGCACCGGCGTGACTGAAGACACGACCTATGTCGGACTCGGCACACGTGTGAAAATCATGACGCTGGGGTATGTGGTGTTCGAAGCCTCGCCCCGCGTGGGCGGCTACACACCGGGCGACGCGGAGTTCGCGTTCTCGTTCGAGAAGCGCGCCGGCGCGCATCTGTTTTCGCTCACGTTTTCGAACACGTCCGCGACCACCTACGGTCAGATTGCGCGGGGCGGCAACCCGCACAGCCTGTATTTCGGATTCAACCTCGCACGCAAGTTCTTCTAAACAGAAATGGGAGTCACGATGAAACGTCTGTCTGTGTTCGCCGCTGCGTTCGCGCTGCTGTCCACCGTCGGCTGCGGCAGCAGCTCCACCACGACCACGTCGCCGACCGCGTCGACGACTCCGCTCTTCTCGGCGGTGCTTTCGCCGGCCAACGAAGTGCCGCCGGTGACCAACGCCGAGGCCGGTGTGACCGGCAGCGTCACCATCACGCTGAACACGACCAAGGATGGCGCCGGCAACATTACGGCGGCATCCGCCACAGTCGCCGTGACGCTCGGCGGATTCCCGGCTGGTTCCAGCGTTAACATCGCGCACATCCACGAAGGCTCAACCACATGCGCCTGCCCAGTGGTGGTCAATACGACGCTCGCCGCAGGTGATGTGACGGTGGCGAACGGCCTGGCGTCATTTACGAGAACGAACGTCGTCAGTCCGGAGGTCGCGCAGCGGATGCTGAACAACCCGGCGGGTTTCTACTTCAACGTGCACTCGACGCTGAATCCGGGCGGTGTCGCGCGCGGCGCTCTGGTGCGCACGCAGTAGACCGTTTCGACGCAAGCACAGGGCCGGCCGTGTGTATCGCACGGCCGGCTTTTCTTGTTTCTCCGGACGTAATATTGGGCGGGTATGCAGACGCCATGCGTCGTGGCCGGCGGCGGACCCGCGGGGATGATGCTGGGACTGCTCCTGGCGCGCGCGGGCGTCCGCGTGGTCGTTCTGGAAAAGCACGGCGACTTCCTGCGTGATTTCCGCGGCGATACGATTCATCCTTCCACGCTCGAGGTGCTGTACGAGCTCGGCATCCTCAACGAGTTCCTGAAACGGCCGCATCAGGAAGTGCGCGAACTGACCGGCCGCATCGCGGGCGAGACGGTCACGATCGCCGACTTCACGCACCTGCCGACGCACTGTCAATGTCTTCTCCTCATGCCGCAGTGGCACTTCCTGGATTTTCTCGCGGAGCAGGCGACGCGATACCCGACGTTCGAACTGCGCATGCAGACGGCGGTCACGAGCCTGATGGAAGAGGGTGGCCGGATCACCGGCGTCAACGTCACGAGCCCCGCCGGCGCTGAAACGATTCGCGCCGATCTCGTCGTCGGAGCGGACGGACGCCATTCCGTTGTGCGCGCGTGCGCGGGTCTGCCGAGCGACAGTTTCGGCGCGCCGATGGATGTGCTGTGGATGCGGATGTCGAAGCGGGCGGACGATCCGGCGACCGCGCTCGGCAACATCGCGGGCGGGCACATCCTGGTGATGCTCGACCGCGGCGACTACTTTCAGTGTGCGTTCGTCATTCCGAAGGGCGGCTACGACGAGATTCGCGCGCGCGGCCTCGAGGCCTTTCGCGAGACGATCGCGTCGATCGTGCCCTTCATGCGCGATCGGATGCGCGAACTCGCCGAGTGGGAGGACATCAAGCTGCTGACCGTACTCGTCGATCGTCTTCGCCAATGGCACCGGCCCGGCGTGCTGTGCATTGGCGATGCGGCGCACGCGATGTCGCCGATCGGCGGCGTCGGGATCAACCTCGCGATTCAGGATGCGGTGGCGACGGCGAATCTGCTGGCAGGCCCGCTCGGGCAGGGGACGTGTTCGGACGATGATCTGGCGCGGGTGCAGAAGCGGCGTGAGTTTCCGACACGCGTGACGCAGCGTGGTCAGTTGTTCGCGCAGGACCGATTCATCAGCCGGGCATTGAGTGGCGGAGGACCGCAGCAGCTTCCGTTCGTGCTGAAGCTGCTGCGGTGGTTCCCGATGCTGCGCCGTATACCGGCGCGGCTGGTCGGGGTAGGCGTTCGACCCGAGCACGTTCACATTGCGGATCGCGGATTGCGGAGTGCGGACCGCAATCAGACTCAGTAGCGGCGAAGGTCTCCGCGGTATGGGATGACCTGTCCCGCCTGGATGCCGACGTCCACGATCAGCGGCTCGTAGCCGGCCGCCTGCACTTCGATCCGGTGCGTGCCTGCGGTCAGCGTCAGCGGCTGCGTGGTGCCGTCGAAGTCCTCGACACGGCCGGCATATTCGCCGTCCACATAGACCTCCGCGTCGTTCGGCGTGATCTCGAGCGCGACGCCGCCGTAGTACGACCCTCCCGGCGTGATCATCACGCGTTCACGCGGCGCGCCATATCCGTAGACCTCGATCGGGTACCCGTAGTTGTAGCTGTAGGGCACCGGGTAGCCGGAGAAGATGCCGAATCCAATCGAGAATCGCGGCCTGAACGTATACGGACGGTAGTACGAGTACGATCCGTAGTACCCCGGCGAGTAGTAACGCGGCGCGTAGTAGTGCGACTCGTAGCGGGAGTCATAGTGCGGCTGGTAGCGCGACTCGTCGCGCGGCGCGTCGTTGCCACGCGGGCTGAAACCATCACGGCGCGGTACCGCGCGGCCCACCACCTCGCCGCGACGGTTCTCGAACCTCTGGCTCGGCGCCTGGCTGGGCGCCGCCTGCTGGCGCGATTCAAACCGTGGCGCGTCCTGGCGCCGTGACTCGACACGCGGGGCCCGCTGAGGCGACTCCGCGCGCGGCGCCTGTTGACGCGTCTCCGCAGGCGGCGCCTGCGGACGGGACTCCGCGCGCGGAACTGGCGCCTGTTGGCGGGGCGCGTCGTTCCGCGGCTGCGCCCGCTCGGCGCTTCGGCCGCTCGACTCCTGAGCCGAACGCTGACGGCCGTGATCGCGTTCCTGGGCAAACGACGGTGCGGCGACTAGCGTGAACGCCGCGAGCATCGCAGACGGCGTGGTGAGTGACTTGAACGTCAACATGGTGACCCTCCGTGCTCCCTACAGGGGCAAGGTTCTTGCCAACGAAATCCTTAGCAATTCCAAGTGTCCATCGCTACTGTTGTGCCGTTTCGAGGACAGCCGTCACCGGTTGTATCATTTCGCCATGTCCTTGATCTTCCGTGTGGGCCTCTACAGCGCAGCCAGCGTCCTCGCGACCTCTGCTGTTCTGGCGCAGGGCGCCGCCGACGCGCCGCGCGCGGTGACTGCCGCCGACTACGCGCACGCCGAAAAATTCATGCCCTACAACACGACGCCGCTCGTGCTCCGCACCGGCGTGCGCCCGTCGTGGCTGCCGGGCGATCCATCGGATCGCTTCTGGTACCGCGTGACGACGGAGACGGGCGTGGAGGTCCTGCTGGTGGATCCCGCGAAGGCCAGCAAGTCAGCGTGCGAGCTCGCGCCCTGCAAGGCGGCGGCGAGCGCGAACACGGGACGCGGCGGCGGCCCTGGGGCCGGCGGACGATACGAGGAGATGTCGCCCGACCGCAAGCGCACCGCGTTCATTCGCGACTGGAATCTGTGGGTGCGGACTGTCGCCACGAGCGCCGAAACCCAGCTGACCCAAGACGGCGTGAAAGATTTCGGCTACGCGACCGACAACGCGGGCTGGGCGAAGAGCGACCGGCCGATTCTTCGCTGGTCGCCCGACTCGAAGAAGATCGCGACGTTCCAGCAGGATCAGCGCGGCGTCGGCGAGATGTACCTCGTGGACACGACCGTGGGTCACCCGACGCTGCAGGCCTGGAAGTATCCGCTGCCCGGCGACCCCATCGTCACCATGGTGCAGCGCGTCGTCATCGACGTGGACAGCGGGAAGGTTGTGCGTCTGCCGCTGCCGCCGGATCAGCATCGCTCGACGCTCTGCGACGACCTGGCGTGCCGCGGTGAGTGGGGCGACGTGCAGTGGAGTCCCGACAGCGCCACCGTGGCGTTCGTGTCGACCGCGCGCGATCATCGGCGCGAGCAGCTGCGCGTGGCGGACGCGGCCACCGGCGTCATCCGCGACGTACTCGAAGAAAAGGCCGAGACGTTTTACGAGGGCGGCAACGGCGCCGTCAACTGGCGCTACCTGCCAGCGTCGAACGAGGTCATCTGGTTTTCCGAGCGCGACAACTGGGGTCATCTCTATCTGCATGATCTGAAGACCGGCCGCGAGAAGAACCCGATCACCAGCGGCAACGGCAACGTCACGCAGTTGCTGCGCGTGGACGAAAAGAACCGTCAGCTGTACTTCATTGCCGTCGGGCGAGAGCAGGGACGCGATCCCTACTTCCGGCATCTCTATCGTGTCGGCATGGACGGCAAGAACGTGCAGCTGCTGACGCCGGAGGACGGTGATCACGACGTCGCGTTCTCGCCATCGGGGCGCTACTTCGTCGATACGTTTTCCAAGCCCGACGTCCCGCCGACCGCTCAGCTGCGCGACGCGGACGGTAAGCTGATCCTCGCGCTGGAAAAGGGCGACGTGACCAGGCTCGTCGCCGCCGGCTGGAGGCCGCCCGTGCCGATCACCGTCAAGGCGCGCGACGCGTCCACCGATCTCTACGGCTTGATGTACCGGCCGACGAACCTCGACACGGCGAAGAAGTACCCGATCATCAATCACATCTATCCAGGTCCGCAGACGGGCAGTGTCGGTGGACGCACGTTCAGCGCCGCCCGCGGCGATGCCCAGGCCCTCGCCGAGCTCGGCTTCGTCGTCGTCGAGATCGACGGAATGGGGACGCCGTGGCGTTCAAAGAAATTCCACGAGGCGTACTACGGCAACATGGGCGACAACACGCTGCCCGATCAGGTGGCCGCGATGCAGGAACTGGCCGCGCGGTATCCGTGGATCGACGTCGAGCGCGCCGGCGTCTATGGACACTCCGGCGGCGGGTATGCGGCAGCGGACGCGATGTTCCGGTATCCGGATTTTTTCAAGGTCGGGATCTCGGAAGCCGGGAACCACGACAACCGTGTCTACGAAGATGACTGGGCGGAGAAATGGCAGGGGCTGCTCGAGAAGAAGCCGGACGGCACGACCAACTACGACAACCAGGCGAATCAGCTGATTGCGAGGAACCTGAAGGGGAAGTTACTGCTCGCCCACGGCACGATGGACGCTAACGTCCCCCCGAACAACACGCTGCTGGTGGTGAACGAACTCATCAAAGCGAACAAGGACTTCGATCTGCTGATGCTGCCCAACCGCGGCCACGGCTTCGGCAACGAAGGCTACATGGTGCGTCGCCGGTGGGACTATTTCGTGCGCTATCTACTGGGCGTCGAGCCGCCGCGGGAGTACGAGATGCGCTCGCCGACGGATCAGCGGTAGGAATTGGCCGACAATTCGTGTATCCTACTGGGTCTTCCTAGAGTCTAACGAGTTGTAAGGAGATTTCCATGGCCAAACGATCCACCTCCGGCATTGTCTGTCCCCGCTGCGGCGTGCCGAGCGCTCGCGTCATCGGACGGTCGGAAGCGCTGCCGGTGCTCTACCTCCGCTGCGACGATTGCGGCAAGACGTCGGTTTCCCCCGAATAGCCCTCATTCTTGCGAAAGCAAGCCGCGTAACGCCGGCTGGTCAGTTCGGACAACCTCCGCTGACCGGCCGGACGCTCTTCACCTTGAATTCCGTCAGTTCGACAGTTCCCGGTCCAGCAGAGCCGCCAGCGGATGCGACCGCGGCGCGCGCAGGATCCATCGCCCCTGCCTGAGCCGCAACGTTCGCGTTCGGCGTCAGCCCGCCGACGATGGTGAGGCGCCGCGACGGGACGCCTCCCAGAATCTCCACACGCTTTCCGATGTAGTCGCGGACGTCCGTACCGGTCAGGCGGTATTTGACGCCGGCCTCTGCATCTTCAAGTGTGTAGCGACCTGCTACCTCGTTGCGGACGACGCAGCCGCTGAGGCTGAGGATCTTGGGCGCCGCCTTTGCGGGCGGTTTGGAGGTCGTGCCCTGCGCGAGCAGGGGGGATGTGCAGATGAGCGCGAGACAGGCGACGATGACCGTGTTGCGCATGATCCATCGTTGCACACAATTCAGGGTCTGCCATGAAGGATTCGGCGAGCCCGCGGAGCGAGCGTCTTGTCGCCATCGCCCTGACCGCGCACGCCCGCCCTCAAGATCGTCTGCGCGCTCGAAGCCGGCTTCCGAGTGACATCTGGCCAAGCCGGTTGATCCCGCCGAACTGCTCTCCGTTGTGGCGACGCTCCTCGTACACGAAAAAGGGTCCGGCGATCCGAAGATCGCCGAACCCTCACGAATTTCAGACGTCAGGTTTCAGACGTCTGATTTCTCAGTTCTAACTTCTCAGTTCTACCTTCTATCTTGCCCCGGCAGTGCCACGCGTCGCGGACGCCGGCAGCGCGAAGGCGATGTACTCGCCCGAGTAGTTGCCGCCGCTGACCGCGACGATGATGTACTGGCGGCCGTCCACCATGTAGGTCATCGGCGAGCCGCTCTGTGGCGCGGGCATCCACACCGCGCCGACCTGCGCGCCGGTGTTCTTGTCGTAGGCGCGCAGCATGGCGCCACGCGGATGCTCCGGGGTCGTCGTCACGCTCGGATCGCCAGCGACCACGAGGGTCTTGGTGACGGCCACGCCAATGTTGCCCTGCTGACCGGTCTTCGGGACGTTGACGCCCTTCAGTGCCGGGTGATTACGCACGGCGTCCGGCGTGTCGCCGTGCGGCGTCGACCACATCAGCTCACCCTTGTCGAGGTTGATGCCGACGATCTGGCCGTACGGCGGCTTGACGATCGAGAGACCCTGCACAGTGGCGCCGAATCCGCCGCCACCGCCGCCTGCCGCCGCTGCACCACCGCGACCGCCGGCCGCTCCGGCCGCTGCCGGGGGAGGTGGCGGTGGCGGAGGAGGTGTTGCTCCGCGCGCCGGACGAGGCGCGTCGGCCGCTTCACCTTCGCCGCCGCCCGTGATCGGACGGAACGTCGAGCCGGCCGTGCCCATCACATAGTCGAGATCGGAAAAGTCTTTCGGCGGCGCGACGAGGCCAAGCGGCGAGATGCACGAGTTGCACGCGTGCGTGAAGAAGGCGTGCATTTCAGGATCGTACGCCGAGCCTGGCCAGTTGACGCCGCCGCTGAGCGTGCCGGACGTCAGCGCGCCAATCGGGCCTTCCGCCTTGCTCACGACCGGCGGCAGGAACACAGGGCCGAGGCGGAAGCGCTTCGACGCTTCGAGTCCAGCAGCTTTCAGTTCCGGCGTGAAGTCGATGAGGTCGCTCTCGATGACGCCGTTGCGCGAGTAGGCCGGCGGTCGGCTCGGGAACGGCTGCGTCGGCGATGTGCGCTCGCCGGGGACGTCGGTCTGCGGCACGGGCTTCTCTTCGATCGGCCACACCGGTTGACCGGTGACGCGGTCGAACACGTAGAGCAGGCCCTGCTTGGTGGACTGCGCGACCGCCTTGATCGGCTTGCCGTTGACCACGATGTCGGCGATCAGCGGCGCGGCCGGCATGTCGTAGTCCCAGATCGGATGGTGCACGATCTGATAGTGCCACTTGCGCACGCCGGTCTTCAGGTCGACGCAGACGAGGCTGTCGCCGTACAGGTTGTTGCCGAGGCGATGTCCGCCGTACAGATCCGACGTCGGATCTTCGACCGGCAGATACACGAGGCCGAGTTCTTCGTCGACCGTGATCTGGGTCCAGACGCCGGTGTTGCCGTTAGTGGCCCACGATTCCTTCTCCCAGGTGTCATTGCCGAACTCGCCCGGCTTCGGGATCGTGTTGAACGTCCAGAGCAGCTTGCCGCTCTTGACGTCGTAGGCGCGGACGAGGCCCTTGGTGTTGTTGTGGGTCTTCACGGTCAGGCCTTCGCGGAACGAGGATCCGACGAGGATCACGTCCTTCGCGATCGTCGGCGTCGAGTGGAGGCCGATTTCGCCGGTCTCCAGATCGATCTGCGTGCCCTTGCCGACGACAGCGCCGACCTTCATGTCGACGACGCCGGCGGCGCCGAAGCCGGCAATCGGCGCACCGGTCTTCGCGTTCAGCGAGATCAGGCGGTAACCGGTTGTGACGTAGATGACGCGGTCGTCACCCTTGCCGTCGGTCCAGTACGAGAGACCGCGGCCCGAGAGCTGACGCGGCGCGTTGACGGCGCGCGCGCCTTCCTTCTCGGCATGCACCCAGATCAGCTCGCCGGTCTTCGCGTCGAGCGCGACCACCGAGCGGCGCGTGCCGCCGGTCGCGTAGACGACGCCCTTGACCATCAGGGGCGTGCCTTCGAGTTTGAACTCGGGGCGCGTCCCGAGGTTGTCGGTTTTGAACCGCCACGCGACTTCGAGCTGATTGAAGTTGCTGCCGTTGATCTGATCGAGCGGGGAATAGCGCGAGCCCTTGACGTCGGCGGTGTAGTACGGCCATTCGCCGTTCTTGGTGCTCGGGAATCCCGAGGCCTGCCCCGAGAGTTGGGCCGTCATGCGCGGCCCGGCGGTCATCAACCCTGCGACGCCTGCGATGGCGCTCGCCGCCAACACCGTTCGTCTGAATGTTCGTGTCATATGTGCCCTTTTCGATGGAGTAAAAATGCTTAGCGCTGCCCGACGTTGGTATTTCTCGCCGCCTTCGGCAGTGCGAACGCGAGGTATTCGCCCGAGTAGATCCCGCCGCTCACTGCGACCACGATGTATTGCTTGCCGTCCGCCATGTAGAGGACCGCGAGATTGTTCGAGTCATCGTTCACTCCTGCGGAGTCTGCGGAAAAGCGACACTATTGTACGTCTTGCACAATATATGGCGAGAGGGCACGGCTTCAAAGTGAAAATTCAGCGGGGAACCGGTGCGCGTCGTCCAGGTTAACTACGCGTTTGACAAGGGGTTGACCGACCCCGACGCGCTGCTGGACCGCTATGTCACGCTGACCGGTTGGAGCGAAGCGCTGGCCGACGCCGGTGTCGGCGCAGTTGCCGTCGTCCAGCGGTTTCACCGGGACGCGCAGATTCGGCGGAACGGGATCGATTATCTGTTCCGCGCCGGGCGAATCGCCGAAGCGGTGGCGGCGTACCGTCCCGACATCGCGCACGTCAACGGCCTCACGTTTTCGGTGCAGACCTGGATGCTGCGCCGAGCGCTCGGGCCGTCCACCGCGATCGTCGCGCAGAATCATGCGGACGGCGGGGCGGTGCGGCGCGCCCCGCTGCTGCGGCTGTTCGGCCGCGCCGCGAGAGGACACATCGACGCGTTTCTCTTCGCGGCCGCTGAGCATGTCGAGCCGTGGCGACGCGCCGGCTTCATTGCACCCGGACAGGCGACGTATCAGGTGATGGAAGCCAGCACTGCGCTGCAACCGGTCCCGCGCCGCGCCGCGCGGGACGCGTCAGGCATGCGCGGATCGCCGGCTGTGCTGTGGGTCGGCCGTCTGAACGCGAACAAGGATCCGCTGACCGTGCTCGACGGCTTCGCGCGCACCGCGGGCGCTTTGCCTGGCGCGACGCTGACGATGATCTACAGCGAGGCTGACCTGCTGTCGGCTGTGCGTGAACGGCTGCAGCGATCGCCGGAGCTGGCCGCGCGTGTCCAGTTGCTCGGCGAGGCGCCGCACGACCGGATGGCGTCGTTCTACAGCGCCGCCGATCTCTTCGTCGTCGGCAGCCACCACGAGGGGAGCGGGTACTCGCTGATGGAAGCCTGCGCCTGCGGCGCCGTGCCCGTCGTCACGAACATCCCGAGCTTTCGTCTGCTGACCGGGAACGAAACCGTCGGCGCGCTGTGGGAGCCGGGAGATGCTGACGGCTGCGCGCGCGCTGCTCGACGTCGCCCGTCGCGACCTCATCACGGAGCGCGCGCGGCTCGCCGAGCATTTCACGCGCAAGCTGAGCTGGAGCGCGGTCGGCCGACGGGCAATAGAAATATACGACGCAGTCTTGAGTTCTAAATTTTAAGTTCTAACTTCTAAGTGTTAACGTCGGGTAGTACGGCTGATCGAGCGCCTGGAATTTCTCGAGCCACTTCCTGCTGGCGTCCGGCGCGAAGCTCCACTGCTGGCGGTGATAGTTCCAGTCGCCGGGGTTCAGCGCCTGCGCGCGTGCGAAATACTTCGCGGCAAGGTCGGCGTTGCCGGCCTGATGAAACCAGATGGCGAGCTTGAAGCTGGCATCGGCTTCCCTGGCGTTTGGGGACCGCGGTATCACGCGCCGAGCGAACGCCTCGTCGGACAGAACGAACGCGCTCGCGTCACCGTTGACGACCCAGTCGCGTAAGGCGGCGACATAGGCTTCACCTTCGATCGCCAGCGGCTTGCCGCCGAACACATCCGTGCGCGTCGACGTCCACGCGGGCTCCGCCGGGCGGACAATGCGGCCCCGCTCGTCGATCCACACAGCCATCGGCACGTTGAGGAATCCAAACGCGGAACTCACGGCGTGGGCGGCGTCGATGAGCGTGGTGTACGTTGCCCGGGCGGCGTCGTACCATTTACCCGCGACCGCCTCGCCGCCGGTGTCCTGCGCGGCGGCGATGATTTCGAAGTTGCGGTCCTTCAGCTCAGCGTAGACATTCTGCCAACCTGACAGATCGAATCGGCACCCTCACCAGGAGGCCCACGTGACGATCAGTGCCTTCTTGCCGCGGAAGTCGGACAGCTGCACGGGACGGCCCAGGCGATCCGGTAGCGTGAAGTCGGGAGCGACGCGCGAACTCGCGAGATCGCCGCCGTGCCCCAGCATCTCGCCGAAGCTCCAGACGCGGGCGTCCGGTTCGGCCACCACACATTGGCCGACGCTCTCCG
>JAYVMG010000210.1:0-1551 GCA_043759095.1 Acidobacteriota bacterium
ATCGATCGTGATCCGCCTTCGCGGCGCCGATCGTGATCTGCGGCTTCAGCTTCAGGAAGCTCTTCTCCCCGACGCCCCGCACGTTCATCAACTCCTCGACCTTCTTGAACGGGCCGTTCTTCTGGCGGTAGTCGACGATGCGCGCCGCGGTCTTGGCGCCGATGCCGGGCAGCCCTTCCAGGTCGGTGGCTGACGCGGAGTTCAGGTTGACGATCGCGGTGGAGGCGGGTTTGGAGGCGGCGCGGGAACTGGCCTTGGACTGCGCAGCCTCGGCGTGTGACGGCAATGCGACGAGCAGGAACGCGACGGCGACGAACGACAGGACGGTACGGAACATCGAATCCTCCTTGTGGAATGAGGACCCTGGACCGGTCTGATCTCCGCAGAGAGGTTCAGGCCCCGCAGTTCGCGATGGAGACTGCGGTCCAGGGTCGCTGGACCGAGGGGCAAATCGCGCACCGTATCCCGTCGGCCCCAGCCGTGACCGGAATCGATTGCCGATGCAGGGCTTGTGACCGTCAGTAAAATCGGCGGCGGAGAGACTCCTCACGAGGTGTCAGAAAAGACGCCGCGAGTTGTCGCGGCGCGCCCGATTGCCTGAGAAATGCGAAGCGGCGCGCGCAACCGCCGTTACCCGGCGAACGAGCCTTGACGCTCGACGGGGCGCATTGACAGACGATGCGTGTTACGCCCAGTCGGTATTTCATGGCAGCGGCAGCCGGTGTTCGCGCAGATGCTGCGACTGGACTCACGAGCGGGTCCCAGCTGGCGCGTTAGTCCCGAGAACGGCTTCGACCCTCTCGACGATCAGGCGAGCTTTATCTCCGTTTGCGTCAGGAGGAGAATACGGGAATCGCGGTCTTGTCGCAGTGCAGCCTGAACTAAGATGTTGCGGATGTTCACGGGGCAGAACATCTGATCGAAGGGGACATGGCGACCAACGAGTACGACGTGATCGTGGTGGGGGCCCGCTGCGCGGGCTCACCAACGGCGATGTTGCTGGCTCGCAAGGGTCATAAGGTCCTCCTCGTGGATAGAGACCGCTTCCCGAGCGACACGCTGTCGACACGCATGGTCCACCCACCGGGGATTGCGTGGCTGCAGCGCTGGGGAGCTGCTCGACCGCTTGATCGCGACGGGATGCCCGGCGATCGAGCGCTACAAGTACGACTTCGGGTATTTCACGATCTCCGGGCGCCCACGGCCGGCCGATGGCATTGGCGTGGGCTACGGCCCGCGCCGAACGATCCTGGACAAGCTGCTCGTCGACGCCGCCGCTGAAGCCGGGGCCGAGTTCCGCGAAGGCTTCACGGTCGAGGAGATTCTGTTCGAGGACGGTCGCGTCACCGGCGTCCGCGGACACGCACAAGACGGCAAGTCCATCGAAGAGCGCGCCCGCGTCGTCATCGGCGCTGATGGCCGGCATTCGCTCGTGGCCAAAGCGGTTCGGCCGGAGCACTACCACGAGAAGCCGGCGCTCCAGGCCGCTTACTACACGTACTGGAGCAACCTGCCCGCGGAGGGGTTCGAGGCCTACGTCCGTCCGAATCG
>JAYVMG010000211.1:0-4220 GCA_043759095.1 Acidobacteriota bacterium
ACCGTCCGCTCGAGCAGCGAGTACTCGATCTGCAGCGCGACCAGCGGCGCCCAACCGCGGAAGCGCGCGATCGTCTGCGCCTGCGCCACCTTCCACGCCGGCGTGTCGGACAACCCGATGTAGCGCACCTTCCCTGCCGCCACCAGATCGTCCAGCGCGCGCATCGTCTCTTCGATCGGCGTGTGACGATCCCAGCAGTGCATCCAGTAGAGATCGATGTAATCGGTCTGCAGCCGCCGCAGCGACTGCTCGCACGATGCGACGATGTTCTTGCGGCCGGCGCCGCCGCCGTTCGGGTCGCCCGGGTAGAGGTTGCCGAAGAACTTCGTCGCGATCACGACGCGGTCCCGCTTGTGCGGATCGCGTCCGATGAAGTCACCGATGATTTTCTCGGAGTGGCCCTTGGTGTAGACGTTGGCGGTGTCGATGAAATTGCCGCCGCGGTCCATGAAGCGCGCGATGATCGCTTCGGACTCGGCGACACTCGAGCCCCAGCCCCAATCCTCGCCGAAGGTCATCGCGCCCAGACAGAACGGGCTGACGCGCAGCCCGGAGTTCCCGATCGTTACGTAATCATTGAGCGCCATAAACAGTCTCCGCCTTCTAGGAATGATTTGGCATGGTCCGCTTGCCGTCCACGACGGGTGGAAAGTCCTTCACTTCGTCATACGCTTCGGTGATGAAGCGATCCTTGCTCTGCTGCGTATCGCCCTGCGTGGTCTTGTCGTACGGCGCGGTCAGGTTCGCGGCAAGTACTTCCTTCAGCGACTTGCCCTGATCGCGCATCGTTTTCACTTTCGCGAGGATGTCCACCAGCATGGCGCGATACGACAGGAGATCGTTCTTCTTGATCAGCGTGCCGTGACCAGGCACGAGCGTCGTGTCGGCGCCGGCCAGCTTCATGATGAGATCGGTCGCCTCGATCATGCCCCTGACCGAACCGCCGTTGGCCTGATCGGCGAACGGATAACCGAAGTTGCGGTAGAAATCCTCGATGTAGATCACGTTGGCCTTGCGAAAGCGCACGATCGTGTCGCCGGCAGTGTGCGACGGCATCATCGGGATGAAGTCCACCGTGTCGCCGTTCATCGTGAACGTCGTCGCGGGCTCGCCAGGCGCGGCAGGGTTGTAGCGATAGATGCCCACCGGAACGCTGGCCGTCTCAGGCGCCGGGGCCGGCTGGCCGTTGGCGCGCGCCGGCGGACGCAGCATCTCGCGTTGCAGATTTTCCTGCGAGAAGATCAACGCGCCCTGCTGGGCGAAGAAGGCGTTGGCGCCGGTATGGTCGGAGTGCACATGCGTGTTGACCAGCACCTTGATGGGCGCGCTGGTGAACGATCGGATCGCCTTCAGCGTTTTTTCGGCCACCTGCCGGTTCTCGGTATCCACCAGCAGAACGCCGTCCGGTCCGAAGAGCGCCATAGCCCGGCCGCCGGACGCATCGGGATGCGCGGGATCAAGGCCCTGCGAGCCGTGCAGCACGAAGAGATTCGGCGACATCTTCTCCGTCACCATGATCTCGATCCGATCCCAGGGCGTCTGGTAGCCGTCAGGAAACGTGTACGGGCCCTTCCCGGTCGCAATGACCGTGATGGGATATTCCGGTCGCTGCGCCAGAACCATCGCGGGAACATCCGCGAGCGCGGCGACGCCCAGTAACAACCACGCGCGTTTTTTCACGATCCCTGCTCCCTATTCCGGCTATCGCGGCTTCGCCAGCGCCGCGCGCCAATTGAAAATGACCGCTGCCGGACGCGGCGTCGGGTCGGCCACTGCCCGGCCTGCTTCAGCCGCGCCATTCTACTCTTCCACTTCGCGGGCACTCGTGCCGGTTAGTCGATAGTCATTATATTGACCATATCGGTCAATATAATGTAGTACTGATGCGTGAAGGAACGGCAGCTGATCGACGTCGTCTCGAGCCGCGTCCGGCAGCGCCGCAGCGACAAACGGCTGACGCTCGATCGGCTCGCGGCGCTCGCCGGCGTCAGCAAAGGCCTGCTCGTCCAGATCGAGAGCGGCCAGGCCAACCCGTCGATCGCGACGCTCTGTAAAGTCGCCGTCGCACTTGGTGCCTCGGTCGCCGATCTGGTCCAGGTCGCGGGACAGCATCCGGCGGAAGTGCTGCCGGCCGGCGCGCCGCGGCTGCTCTGGCGCGGACCGAAGGGCGGCTCGGCGACGCTCCTCGTCGGATCCTCGGGGCCCGACATGCTCGAGCTGTGGTCGTGGGAGTTGCGCTCCGGCGAGCGATACGAAGCGCAGGCGCACCCGCAGGGCACCGAGGAGCTGATTCACGT
The DNA here is from genome assembly GCA_043759095.1 of Acidobacteriota bacterium. Classification (GTDB taxonomy): domain Bacteria; phylum Acidobacteriota; class Vicinamibacteria; order Vicinamibacterales; family CAVVIG01; genus CAVQFC01. Next base: position 2,298 of record JAYVMG010000211.1, read on the forward strand.
CGTCCGGGGCCGGCTCGCGCTCGCGTTCGGCGAGGTCAGCTACGTGATCGAGAGCGGCGGTTCCGCGGTCGCCCACACCGATCGGTCGCACGCGTACGCGTGCGACGGCAAGAAGTCGGTGCAGTTCACGATGGTGGTCGCGGAGTGGCACGCCACGCGCCGCGAAACACGGCGTTCGCGATAGGAAGGTGTGGTGATGTCGAAAGTGTCGATGTTCGGTCCGCTGCTGCTGGTCGTCTGCGGCAGCCTCCTGTACCATGTCGCGGCGAAGTCGGTGCCGAAAGCGCTCGAGCCGTTCGGCGCGTTGATCGGCGTCTACGCGACGGCGCTGGCCGCGTGCCTCGTCGCCTACGTCATTGTCCGACGCGGCGCGATGCCGCAGGGCGTGTCAAGCCTGTGGCACCCGACGGTCGGCGCGGTCGGAATCGGCGCGCTGCTGATCGAACTCGGCTTCCTGCTCACCTACCGCGCCGCATGGCCGGTGAGCACCGCATCGGTAATGACCAACGGCTTGGTCGCCGTCTTGCTGATCCCGGTCGGCGCAATATTTTTCGCTGAAGCGATCACGCTCGCCCGCGTCTCCGGCGTCGCGCTCTGCCTCGTCGGCCTCTGGCTCTTGCAGCGATAGAAACCCACTGAACCCACTGGACCCACCCGACCTACTTGACCTCGACGACGACCAGCTCGATCGTCTTGCCGGTCTCGTTGACGTCCCTGTGCATCGCGCCCGTGGGCATCGGCTCCTGCCAGTACGCCTTCCCCGTCTCGTAGTGCGTCACGCTCTTGTGACCCGCCGGATCGATCGTCGTCAGATCGCCGCCGACGATGCCGATGACCGTGCGGAAACGATCGTGGCGATGAAACGTGGACTCGGTGTGCGGGGGAATGATGCTCTTCCACGACACCGCGCGATCGTTCTCGAATTGCGGCACGCGCGTCATCTCGGCCTTCGGCGCCTGCAGCACGATTGCCAACAGCAATGCGGTTTTCCAGATCATCGTCTCTCCCGTTCTCCGTGACCCACCCGACTCACCCGCCCTACCTGGCCCACCTGCCCTACCCGCCCACTCGGCCTTCAAGGCCCAGGATCCGCGCCGCGTTCTTCCAGCGGATCCCTTCTCGCTGCTCTTCGGTCACGGGCAGTGCGTTCACCGCTTCCAGCATCAGCGGGATGCTGCCGATCTGGTGCGGGTAATCGCTGCCGGCCAGAATGTGTTCCGCGCCCGCGAAATCAATCGCCAGCTTCAGCGCGCCCTGATTGAAGTTGACCGTGTCGTAGTAGAAATCCTTGAGGTACGTGCTCGGTGGACGATCGATCTTCGCGCGACAATCCTTGAAATTGTGGAAACCGCGATCGAGCCGCTCGACCAGATATGGAATCGTCCCGCCGAGATGACAGAGTGCCCATTTGATGTTCGGAAAGCGTTCGGGCACGCCGTTGAACACCAGCGACGCGGCGGCGAGCGTCGTGTCGTAGAGGAAACCGACGAGCGGCATCAGCCAGAACTCGTTCATCATGTCCACGTTCACCGGATGCTCCGGATGAATGTAGAGCACGGCGCCGAGGTCGTTCGCCACTTCGTAGATCGGCCAGAAGCGCTCGTCGCTGAGCGCCACGCCGTTGATGTTGCTGAAGAGCATCGCGCCGGGAAACTTGAGCTCGTTCATCGCGCGCGTGAACTCTTTCAGCGACGCCTTCGGATCGTTGAGCGGCAGCGTGCAAAGCGACGTGAAGTGTTTCCCGCGCGTCTCCATCGCCTCCTTGAACTCGTCGTTCACCATCGACGCCAGCCGCACGGCCGTTTCCGGCGTCTCCACATGCGTTCCCGGCGTCGTCAAGGTGACGACCTGCATGGTGACGCCGAGCTCGTCGAGCACCTCCTGCCGGTAGGCGAGATCGCGGTGTCCGCGGACCGCGACGTT
>JAYVMG010000212.1:0-11204 GCA_043759095.1 Acidobacteriota bacterium
GGTCTCGCGCTGGCGTATCTCTCACACGGTGTGCATCACGCGTATCCACGTGACCCGCACCGGCTCGTCATGCCGCTCGTCATCAGCCTGCCGTACTCCGTGCTGATCCTGATCGTCGGCCGCGCGATCGCCGGCGCGGGCTCGTACCCGTTTCTGGGCGGCTTCGGCATCGGTTATCTCGCCTACGACCTGATCCACTACAGCATCCACAAGTACGACGCCAAGGGTGGCGTGATGCAATGGCTGCGTCTCTATCACTTTCAACATCATTTCGCGTCGCCGGACCGGCAGTTCGGCGTGTCGTCGCCGCTCTGGGACTACGTGTTCCGCACGGGCCGCTGAGGCGCATCCGGCCTGGATGCCAGCGGCGTCGGATCGTGCGAGGTCCGCACGATGCGGTTGAACAGGGTCACGTCGCGGTCGAAGAGGAATCTCAGCAGCAGCTTCGTCCACGATCGGTGGGCGTGCAGGTGATCGTAGAATTCCGGCGCGGTCGCGCGCACGCGCGGCAGGTACGACCAGGGAATCGTCATCAGATCGTGATGCTCGTTGTGGTAGCCGATGTTGAACGCAATCGTGTTCAGCGGTCCGTAGTACGAATAGGTTTCCTGGCCGGGCGCGAACACGTAGTGCTCCTGAATCCATCGCGCGCCCAGCGGATGCAGTCCGACCGCGAGCACTGCCGACGCGAGCAGATACTTCACCGGCTCCCATCCCCACAGCATCACCAGCGCGATGACGAGAGCGGCCTGAACCACGACGTTCACCAGCGTCCACCCGTCGAAGAACGACACCTTGGTGAGGCGTTGCGGCCGGATCGTGCCAACCACCAGCGCGAACGCCGACAGCCACAGGGTTTTCAGCACCGACGATCCGCCCACGACGCGCGATTCGGTGGGGCCGGGGACGTCCGTGTCGAAGTCCACTTCGTTCAGGTGACCGTGGTGGAGCAGGTGGTACTTCCAGAATGACATCGCCGATGGAAACACGAACGGCACGTTGGCGAGCATCGCGACCAGACGATTGCCGGGGCGCCAGGTGAAGACGAGGTTGTGACAGGAATCGTGAATCAGCACCCACAGCGCGTGATCGATCGTGGCGCCGACAATGTACGCCACCGGCAACCAGACATACCACGGGCGATTGCCGAGCAGCACGGCGAGGGCAATCTGCGAGGCGACCAGCGCGGCGACCCATAGCGCAGTGATCGGAAACGGTTTCGCGAGCGCGCGCAGTTCCGGATGGGCGGCCAGGATCTGCCGGCCTCGATCGACGTGCGGGTGCGGATAACTGACGTAGGTGAAATCGGCGGCCACGACAACATACGTTAGCATCACCAGGGACCAGCCGACATGCGATCTTCCGAGTGGGTATCGTTCGTGTACTTCGCCGCGCTGACGGCGATCGCGTGGGTGCGCCCGCTGCCGGCGGGGCGGCGGGCCACGATCACCACAGTTGGCGTCGTCATGTGCGCGGCGATCGTCGCGATCGCGCACTACGGCGTGCCGGCCGCGCGTGACTGGGCGCCCTTCGTCGTCGTCGGCATCGGCTATTTCGTCTCGGGACGATTTTTCTGCCGCCCGTCTGAGCCGCTCGAGCGCTGGCTGATGGCGTGGGACCGCCGGCTGCTCGGCGATCCCCCGACGCGCTTCTCACACTGGCCGCGTCTGTTTCTTGCGTACCTCGAGATTGTCTACATGGGCACCTTTCTCGTGCTGCCGGCGGGGTTCGCGGCGCTCGCATGGGCCGGCCGCGCGGACCTGGCCGATCGCTACTGGACGCTCGTCGTCAGCGCGGAGCTGGGCGCGTTCGCGCCGTTGGCCGTCATTCAGTCGAGACCGCCATGGGCGTTCGAGCAGCGCGTGGCGCTGCCGGACCGCGCCGTGCATACGCTCGGTTCGCTGATCGTCCAGCGCTTTTCGATCCAGGCGAACACCTTTCCCAGCGGGCATGTGGCCGGGTCGCTCGCGGTGGCGCTGGCCGTCATCGGCACGCTGCCGTGGACCGGCGCGGCGCTGATGGTCATCGCGCTGAGCATCAGCCTCGCCTGCGTCGTCGGGCGCTATCACTACATCGTCGACGTGGTGGCCGGCGCAGTGCTGGCGCTGCTGCTCTGGATGGTGAATTGATTGGCCGGTAGGGATGGACCACAATGATTGTGAGTGATCCACCGCTGCAGATTCATCGCCATCGCCATCGCCTGCCTCCTGCTGACGTCCGCACCGGCCCGCGCGCAGCCCTCCGGGGCCGGGGTCGTCGAAGGGTTCGTGACGACGCAGACCGGCGCCATCCGTCTCGGTGGTGCGCAAATGCTCCTCCACAACTCAGCGAACCAGGAAGTCGCGTCGGTGCTGTCGGACGGCGATGGTCATTTCCGTTTCGCGGCGCTGCAGGAAGGCAAATACACGCTGACCGCGATGCTCGAGGGTTTCGCGGTGGCGAGGGCGGCCGTCGTCGTCATCTCCGACGCCACGACGGATCGTTCGCTCGACCTGCCGCTAGCCACACTCACGCAGACGGTGGAGGTGATAGCGCCGGCGTCGATTGTGTCGGTGGCCGATACCCTCGGTGCGTCCGAGACCATCGGCAAACGCGAGACTGACGAACTTGCCTCGGGGAGCGGTCTGGGTGGCGCGCTGCGTCTGCTGGCGAGCGTGATCGAGGTCCCGGGTGGTCTGAGCATCAAGGGTGGCCGTCCGACCCAGGCCGCCGTCCAGATCGGCGCGAGCACGCTGACGGATCCAGTCCTCGGCCTCGTGCACTACACGCTGCCCGACGATGCGATCGACTCGGTGGCGGTGCTGCCGAACCCGTACGCGGTTGAGTACGGACGATTTACGTCTGGGCTCGTGGTGATCCAGACGCGGCGCGGCGGCGACGCCTGGCACACCCACCTGAACAACTTAAGCCCGTCGCTGCGCAGCAAGCGTCATCAGGATCTCTACAACGTCAACGGGATCGCGGGATTCGCGCCGAACTTCGAACTTGGTGGTCCCGTCGTGCCGAACCGCGTGTTCCTCGAGCAGACGGCGCAGTATCGCTACAGCAGCGACGACGTGCCGAGCCGGCCGGAAGACGAGCGCCGCGTCACGCACTGGATCAGCTCGTTTACGCGCGTCGACGCCAACGTCACCCCCAAGCACTCGATCGTCGCGACCGGCGGCTATTTTCCGAGCATCACCACGCTGGCGTCGCTCGGCACGTTCACCCCACCGGACGCCACCGTGGACGTACACGAGCGGGTGATTCTTGGCACCGTCACCGAGCGCGCGCTGTGGAGCGACCGGCTGGTGTCCGAGTCGACCGTCCAGATGCGCGGCTACCGTGTGTCGGTGCAGCCGCAGGGCACGGCCCCGATGCAGCTGTTTCCCGAGACGACGCTCGGGAACTTTTTCAACACGCAGTACCGGTCGCCGACGACGTTCCAGCTGATTCAGACAGCGTCGGGATCCGCGAAGCTGCGGTCGGGGCTGCACCTGTTCAAGGTGGGTCTTGACCTGCTGGTGAACGACTACGACGGGACCAGCGAGAGCCGGCCCCTGCTGATTGTGCGGTCGAACGGCACGCTGGCGCGGCGTCTGGATTTCTCCGCGCCGTCGGCAGAGAGCCTGAAGACCACCGACGTGGCGCTCTACGCGCAGGACCGCGTGCAGCCGAACGCGCGCTGGTTTGTGGAATTCGGCGCGCGGCTGGACCGCGACGGCGTCATCGGACGCTGGAACGTGACGCCGCGCATCGGCGCGGCGCTGCTGCTGAACGAGGCCGGCAGTTCGGTGCTGCGCGGCGGCTACGGCCTGTTCTTCGAGCGCACGCCGTCGGCTGCCGGCACGTTCGAACAGTTCGAGACCGTCACCGACTCCCGCTTTGCCGCCGACGGCGTGACGCCGCTCGGTCCATCGGTGGCGTTTCCGCACGTGACCGCGCCGAATCTCCGAACCGCGCGGGCCGCGACGTGGGACATCACGTACGAGTTTCGATGGAAGCCCGCGTTCTCGATCCATGCCAGCCTTCTCAATCGGCAGGGCAGCCGCGAGTTGATGCTCAACGCCGAGCAGGCCGGCGCCGTCGGCGCGCTGCGGCTCGAGAGCGGCGGCAACTCGCAGTATCGCGCGCTCGAAGTCGGCTTCCACGCGAGCCACACGAGCCGGGCCGATCTGACGGCGTCGTACTCGTACGCGCTGGCCGAAGGCGATCTCAATGCGTTTGCGAACTACTTCGACACGATGTTGTGGCCGGTGGTGACGCCCAACGCGTACGGTCCGCTGTCCACCGATGTCCCGCATCGCTTTCTCGCGCGCGGACGCCTGTTGCCGACCGCGACGTGGCTCCTCAATGGCGTCGCCGACTGGCGCACCGGCTTGCCGTACTCGCTCGTCGACGCGTATCTGGACTTCGTCGGCCCGCGGAATCAGCAGCGGATGCCCACCTACTTGCGGTTCGATCTGGGCGTCGAACATCGATTCAAGATCGGTAAACTGCAGCCGTGGATCGGCGTGCGCGCCTACAACGCGTTCAACGCGTTTCTTCCGGCGGACGCCCAGGCGAACATCTCGTCGCCGGCGTTTGGCTCCCTCTACAACTCCCAGTTCCGCCAGTACAGACTTCAGGTGCGCTTCGAGCGCTGATCGGTCAGAATTGGCCCTTCCGCGAGCATCACTTCTGACATGCCTGCCGCCTTTCTTTTGATCCTCCTTGTGGCGGCGCCGGGTTTCGCGCCGGTTCCGCCCGACGCCGCGACGAACCGGTCGCTGGACGCCCTCGAAGCTCGCCTTGTGCAGGATCCGTCGAGCCTTCGCGTGGCGGCGGAATACCGGCAACTGGCGATTCACGCCGGCAGCTACGACCGTAGCATCAAGCTGTTCGAGCGTCTCAGCAAGGACTCGCGCGGCGGCGCGAACCGGTTCCTGAACCTGGCGCTGGCGAACATCGACAAAGTGCCGGTGTCCGGGTCCATCCGTCAGGCGCTGCTCGGGCGAGATGCGATTGACGCCGCGACGCGCGCCATTGCCATCGAGCCAACCGATGTCGCGTTCTACATTCGCGGCGTCGTCAACCTGTTCTACGACAAGGCAATCTTTCACCGCACCGACAAGGGCGTCGCCGATCTCGAGGAGTCGCGCCGGCTGGCGGCGGCCCATCCTCATCTACCGCACGTCGCCCGTATTCTCGTGTCCCTTGGCGACGGCTACTGGCGTCTGAACCAACCTGAGAAGGCGCGCGCTATCTGGCGCGATGGGCTCGCGGAGTTTCCCGAGATGGAAGGCCTGCGGCTGAGAGCACGCGCCCGTCTCGATCAACTCCCGGGCATCGTGGCGCGCGCGCTCGACGCCGACGTCCGCGTCGACACGAGCATGCGTGAGCTGTTTCCCGACATGCCGACCTTCGACGCGCCAGGCAGCACGTAGTGCGAATCGCTCTCGTCAGCGACTGGTGGGCGCCGCGCATCGGAGGCATCGAGTCGCAGCTGACCGATCTGGCCGGCGAGCTTGTACGCCGCGGTCACCGCGTCCGGGTGCTGACGACGACCCGCCATCCGACGGCGATGGCGGGGATGTCCGTTGAATACGTGGCCGCACCGATGATCGGCGACATTGCGGCGCCCGATCCCAGGCGTATCGCCGATATTGTGCGGTTGCTCGATGCCGAGCGGCCCGACGTCGTGCACGCGCACGGCATGTTCTCGCCGCTCGCGATCGGCGCCGTGGTGGCGGCGCATCGGCTCGGCATTCACAGTGTGGCGACGGTCCATTCACTGCTGCGACCCTGGCCGGTCTACGCCGCGGCTCGAGCGATTTTCTCGTTGTTCACCAACCGCGCGAGTCAGCTGACCGCGGTCAGCCGCGCCGCCGCGGCCGACGTTGAACGCGCGTCCGGACGCCCGGTGATGGTCGTGCCCAACGGCCTCGACATCGACGCGTGGCGCGTTGATCGCGACGCGCGCGCGGACGAAGTGCGCATCGTCGGCGTGCTGCGGCTGGCGCCCAAGAAGCATCCGCGCGATCTGATTGCGGCGTTCGCGGTCGCATGCCGCGCGAATCCCGGTCTCAATCTCCGGTTGACGATCGCCGGTGATGGCCCGTTGCGCGAGCCGCTCGAGCGCGAGGTCGCAGCTAACGCCGTCATCGCCGGGCGCGTGACGTTTGCTGGCGCGTGTGCGCGAGACGGTGTGCGTGCGCTGCTCGCGCAGGCATCGATCATGGCGCATCCGGGTGCGCGCGAGGCGTTCGGCATCGCACTGCTCGAGGCCCGTGCGGTCGGCGTCCCGATTGTCGCCATGGGCGCCGGCGGTGTCGCCGAACTCGTCGAGCATGGGTGCACGGGACTCCTGGCGGCCACGCCGGATGAATTCGGCCGCCACCTGGCGATGCTCGCCGGCGATCCGGCCCTGCGGGAACGAATGGCGGCGGTGACGCGGGAGGGCCTCGAGGTCTTCACATGGCAAGCGATCGGCGCCCGATACGAGGAAGTCTACGAATGTGTGGGGTCGTCGATCACGGCGCCGTCCGCGCTGAGCAATGCATTACGATGACTGAGGTTACTCCCGACATGGCATCCGAGCCGTCAGCGTCGCCCCGCCCCGACCTGACGATGGTCATCCCCACGTACAACGAACTGGACCGGCTTGACGCCATGGTCACGCAGGTGTTCAGCGCCTGCGAAGGACACTTGCGGGTCGAAGTGATCGTCGTCGACGACAACTCGCCGGATGGAACGGGCGCGCTCGCCGACGATCTTGCGCGGGGCCGCCGCCTTCGCGTCATTCATCGCGCCGGCAAGCTGGGCCTGGGGTCTGCGGTCATTGAAGGCTTTGCCGCCGCCTCGGCCGCCGTCGTCGGTGCGATCGATGCGGATCTGAGTCATCCACCGCAGCGCATTCCGAAACTGTTTGCCGCGCTGGTCGCCCACGACCTCGACATGGTGGTGGCGAGCCGCTACATTGCCGGCGGCGACAGCCTTGGCTTTGCGTGGTACCGGCGCGTCATGTCGAATGTCGCGTGCTGGTTGTCCAGACCGGTGACGCCGGTGCGCGATGCGATGTCGGGGTTGTTTCTGATTCGCCGCAACTGCGTCGATAGCCTGCCGGCATCCGCGCGCGGCTTCAAGATCGGACTCGAATTGCTGGGCCGCGCGCCGCTGAGACGGGTCGGGGAGATGCCGTACCGGTTTGCCGGGCGCACGGCCGGCAAGAGCAAGATGAATGCGGACGAGGTGCTGACGTTCCTCCGCCAGTTGGGCGCGTTGCTCGTGCATCAGTACCGCACGCCTCGTCAGCCCGCAGAGTACCTCGAACTCGCGGCGCCGCCCGCGACTGTTGCATCGAACGCCCCCTCGCTCGACGAACTCGGCGCCTGATCGCCGCATGAGTCAGTGGATGTCGAGTGTCCTGACGATGCTGCGGCCGATCGGCGCGGCGCTGGCCGGCGCAAAGCCTGCGTATGTGCTGCTTGCGATCGCGGTGTATGCGCTCAGCGTGCCGGTCGCCGCGTTTCGCTGGCGCACGGTGCTCCGGGGTCTTCATCACGACGCGCCGATGGGACGTCTGATGCTGATCAACCTGGCGGCGATCTTCGTGAACAACGTGACGCCGGCGTCCCGCCTGGGCGGCGAAGCGTGCCGCGTGCTCGCGCTGGTGCGCGGCCGGATTGCCGCGACATCCATCGCGGTTCTGTCGATTGTGTACGAACGGATCAGCGAGATTCCGTCGATCGCCTTCCTCGTGGTCGTGGCGCTTGTCGTGGCGGGCCGTAATCTGCCGACGGTGACGCCGGCCGGCGTCGCGGTGGCGGTGCTGACCGCGTGCGTGCTGGGGGCGGTGGCGGTTCGCCTGGCGCCAGTGATTCGCCGCCGGCTGCGAGCCGTGATCACCACAGCGATGACATCACGAGTGTTCGCGGCGGCCGCAGCCATCTCGGCGGCCGTCTGGGTCCTTGATGTCATGCGGCTGTGGACAGCGGCGGCGGCCATCGGTACGTCGGTCAGCTTTGGACAGGCGGTCACGCTGTCGGCGATCACGGTCGCCGCCGGTCTCGTGCCCAGCATCGGCGGACTCGGTGTGATCGAGGGCGGCCTGGTCGGCGGGCTGATTGCGTTCGGCGTGCAGCCGGCGGAGGCCGCGGCGATCACCGCGATCGAGCGCGCAATTTCGTACGGGCTGGCGAGCCTCGCTGGAGCCGGCGCACTGTCGGCGCTCGGCGGGCGCGCGCTCTGGAACGCTGCCCGAACGCGTGGTGACGAGGTCGCGCCGTGACGGTGTACTTCGGTGTGGATGTGGAGGAAGACTGTCCGCCCTATCTGAACACCTGGCGTGGCATCACCGAAGGGTTACCGCGACTGCTCGGGGTCCTGGCGGAAGAAGATGTCCGCGCGACGCTGTTTACCACGGGCGAAGTAGCCCGGCGCTATCCCGATGTGATTCGCGCCGCGGTAGCCGAAGGACATGAACTCGGATGTCACAGCAATCGGCACGGCGACTATCGATTGATGACGCGAACAGAAGCCGACGTCGATATCGGCGCCGCGTCGGCGGCGCTGCGCGAGTTCGCGCCGGTCGTATCGTTTCGCGCACCGTATCTCCAGTTTCCGGCGGACTTCGTCGATCTGCTCGCCCTCCACGGATATGCCATCGATTCCTCCGAGGGCCGTCACAAGCGTGTGGGCCTCACGGTTCGCCGCGAGGCGGGTGTGTTGCGCGTGCCGGCGTCCGTGACCTCGCTGACGCTGCGATGGCCCGCAGTGATCCGCAATCTGCTTTTCACGCAGATCAACGATCCGGTCGTGCTGTTCTGTCATCCGTGGGAGTACGTGGATCTTCGCCGGGAACGGCTGCGCTGGGACTGTCGTGTGCGGACCGGGGATGAAGCGCTGACGTCCACTCGGACGGCGATCAGATTCTTCAAGTCGCGCGGCGCGTCATTCGCCTTGATGCGCGACGCCGCCGGAGCCTAGCCGATGAACATCGGCGCCGCGACGGCGCGCAGCGCATCGCCCCACGACGCCCGCGGCGCGGGTGGTCGCGCGCCGCTTGCGGTACTATCGCGCATCAGCATGCAAAGTGTCGTGCGGACGACGAGGAGATCACCTGGTGTGGTCGTCGCAGCCGCGGTTCTCGGCACGCGGCTTCCCGTGCTGCTGCTCGGCGCGCTTGCCGTGACGATCGTCGGCGCCATCCCCGCTCCGCAGGCGGAAGCGTTGTGGCGCGTCTCGGCGCACGAGCTGACGAACATGCTCGCGCGCTGGGACACGTTCTATTACTTCACGATCGCCACGGACGGTTACGCCTGGAACCCCGCCGTCTTCCATCACGAGAACGTCGTGTTCTTTCCGCTGTACCCGATGCTGATGCGTGGGGGCGGCGCGCTGCTCGGCGGTCACCCCCTGCTGGCCGGGTTGATCGTGTCGTTGACGGCGTTCACCGGCGCACTGGTGTTGCTGTATCGGCTGGCCGTGCTCGAAGTGGGTGAGGAGTACGCGTGGCGGGTGATTCTGCTGATCTCGACGTTTCCCTTCGCAGTGTTTTACTCGGCGGTCTACACGGAATCACTGTTCCTGCTGCTGTCGGTTGGCGCGTTCTACGCCATGCGGCGCGGTCGCCTCGGGTGGGTTGTCGTCTGCGGTGTGCTGGCGGGGCTCGCGCGTCCCAACGGATGCTGGCTCGCGCTGCCGCTCGCGTGTCTCGCGCTGTGGCCGCCGGATCGGCATACGGTCGATGCCACGGCGCGACCGCAAATGCGCCTGCGCTCTGCGCTGCTGGCCGCGTGCGTGCCGATCATCGGCGTCGCGGTGTTTTCCGGTTATCTGCATATCCGTGTCGGCGATGCGCTGGCCTGGGTCCACGGACAGGCGGCGTGGGGGATGCCGCTGCTCGGCCGGCCGAGCGCGCCCGATCCTGGCAAGCTGCCGGGTCAGCCCTCCGTCACCGCGGCCGAAGTGATCGTCTACATCGCCGACATCGTCGCCTTCTTCTGGGCTGCCGCGTCGATCTGGCCGATCACCAAGCGGTTCGGCCTCGGCTATGGCGTGTGGATCGCGGTGAATATTTTCCCGCCGGTGGTCGCCCATCTGTTCATGTCGCTCGGGCGATTCACGTCGGTGATGTTTCCGTTGTTCTTCCTGCTGGCCACTCGCGTGCCCCGCGAGCGGCTGATGAAGATGGCGGCCGCCTTTGCGGTGTGTCAGGCGGTGTTCGCGATCTGGTTCTTCCTGTGGAAGCCGGTGATCTGAGTCCTACGCCGGCCGTTCGCTGAGGCGCATGATGGCGCTGGACGCGAGCGCCACAAGGACCAGATTACGCACGACCACGATCAGCAGCGCCGGAAGTTCTCCGCTCAGCACAGACCCGTAGGAGTTCCACAGGGCCTGCGTGAGGACGATGGACAGCGCGGTCAACAGCGCCAGCCGCTTGTCGCCCTCCTCCCACGCGATCGCGCCCGCCGGCGCCAGCCAGATGACGAACTGCGCGGACAGCAGCGGGGACAGCAGCATCAGCGCTGACACGCTCGCCAGCCATCCGGCGCCCACGCGGTTGAGGCGCGCGCCACGCCAACTGCTCCAGAAGCAGATCGGCGCCGCCGCGAGGAACATCGCGATCGACACAGGACCGCTGGTTGCGCCGATCCGCCACGACCCGCTTTCCATCCGCAGTGTCGGCGACCCGGCCAGATGCACGATGCTGCCCATGAGGCTCTCGATTTGCCAACCGGTGGCGCCTCGAAACGTCAGCACCTGCACCACGCCGTTCACGCCGGCGATCCACACCGCCGCGCCCGCAAGCGCCGCGGCGGTGGCCAAAAACGCCGCCAGCGCAACGAGCGATCGGCGATCGCGCCACGGGACGACGAGGAGCGGCGTGAGGACGAGCGGCCAGAGCTTGAACGCACCGCCGGCCGCGAGCGCCATCCCGAGGAGCACCGGCTGCTGCCGCCGCCACCCGACCACCGCGAGAATCGCCGCCGCGGTCGACCAGGCGTCGATTCGATTGAAGAACAGCCCGAGGACCGGGATGACGGCGAGTGCGAAGTACGCGGCGGCGATCACGCCCCAGCCCCACACCAGCGACGCGATGATGATCACGTCGCCGAGCAGGTCGAGCAGCACCACGCCCAGGCCGAACGACGCGCGTCCGTGCGGCAGCTGCGCGAGCGATTTGAAGGCGAGGAGCGTGGCAATCGGATGCTCGACCTGATAGTCCACGTACGGTCGGCCAG
>JAYVMG010000213.1:0-4218 GCA_043759095.1 Acidobacteriota bacterium
GGCCTGAAGGCCTGCGCCACTGTGCCGCGCCGGAAAGTGGCGCACGACTTTAGTCTTGCGATCGACCCTGCATCGCAATCATCTGCTGCTGCAGCACGGCGATCTGCGCCTCGAGTTCCGCGGCGCGCTGCTCGTGCCGTCGATCGCGCGTCAGCGTCGCCTCGGATCGCTTCAGCACGTCTTCGGCGACGCCGTTGATCGCTCCTGACAAACCCCGTAGTAACCCAGCCACATCGCGATCGCGCGTGTCGACGTACGGCGTGATCTGCTGCAAAAAGACGACGAGCAGGCTCTGGAAGGCGGCGAGCTCGGCGATCGTGTCGTGCAGCACCGTCAGCGTGCTGTCGATCGACGCGCGCGTCTCGCGCCCCGCCTGCACGTTGCGGTTGATGTGATCCACGACCGCCGCGTTGAACGCCTGCTGCTGCTCGAACAGCGGAGCGATGATGCGGCCAACTGGCGACACGAAGAGTCCCGCCACGCCACCGCCGGCTGCCGGCAGCTCGATCTTCCACAGGGCGTTGAGCGGCGTGATCTGATGTTCGTCGGGACCTGGCGGCGGCTGGGGAAAATCGGCGGGCAGTTGCTGGATGGCGCGGTCGAGGCGCGTCAGCGCGTCGTTGTACGCCTTGTCCGCCTCGGCCCGTTCCGCTCTCAGCGCCGTCAGATCGTCCGGGTTGTGCGGCACGGCTATCGGCCGACCATGCCTTCCACCGGGCTGCTCGCGTTCGCATACAGCTTGCGGGGGATGCGTCCCGACAGGAAGGCGAGGCGTCCGGCGCGGACAGCCAGTTTCATCGCTTCCGCCATCGCGACTGGATTGTGCGCGCCCGCGATCGCCGTGTTCATCAGCACGGCTTCGGCGCCGAGTTCCATCGCCAGCGCGGCGTCTGATGCCGTGCCGACGCCGGCGTCGATGATCAGCGGGACGCGCGCGAACTCGCGGATGATGCGCAGGTTGTTCGGGTTCTGGATGCCGAGGCCGGAGCCGATCGGCGCGCCGAGCGGCATGATCGCCGCGGCGCCCGCGTCTTCGAGCTTGCGGCACGCGACCGGATCGTCGCTCGTGTAGGGCAGCACGACGAACCCCTCGCGCACGAGGATCCGCGTCGCTTCGATCAGCGCCTCGTTGTCGGGAAACAGCGTGCGCTCGTCGCCGATCACTTCGAGCTTCACCCAGTTGGATAGCCCCGCCTCCCGTCCGAGCCGTGCCGTGCGCACCGCTTCGTCAGCCGTGTAGCAGCCGGCGGTGTTCGGCAGGATGAAGTACTTGGACGTGTCGATGAAGTCGAGCAGCGATTCCGTCGAGCGGTCGGAGATATTCACGCGCCGCACCGCGACGGTGATCATCTCGGCCCCCGACGCCTCGTGGGCCTGGACCATGACGGCTGGCGACGAATACTTGCCGGTGCCGACGATGAGCCGGGACGTGAATGTCTTGTCAGCGATCTTGAACGGATCCACGAGTAAGCCCTCCCGCCTACGCTCGCCTGAAACTCCCGCGAGCTTCGGCGAGGCTCGCCAAAGCGCCGCAGGCGCGACGGCGGCAGCCCTCAGCCATTTTCCTAGCCGCCGCCTACAAAGTTCACGATCTCGACCGCGTCGCCCTCGGTGACCATCGTCGTCGCGAACGTATCTCGCTTCAACACGATCAGATTGTGCTCGACGGCGACACGGCGCGAGTCGATGTCCAGCTGAGCCAGCAGGTCGATCACGGTCAGCGGGCCGGCGACCTCGTGCGAATCGCCGTTCAACGTAATCTGCAATTTACAACTCATTTTAGTCCGTTTCGTATCACGATGCAGGGATGGCTTTCGACCGCGAAGCCGCGGGCGCTGATTGCCACGCTCCCGCGCGGACGGAGTGAATCCGGGCCGGGAGTTTACCGCGTGGATCAGACGCGGCCGAATACTTGGGTTAGCGGGTAAGTATCCCCTTCACGGGCAACGAGTTGGTAGTAGTCGACGAAAGCGGTCCTTCCGAATCACGACATCCGTCCGTTTTCGACGTTGACTCTCCCGTCTTGCCATCTACAATTTACGGAAGCCTTAGCAGGAATTCGAGGATACTGAGCCTGTGTCCGATAACCCGCGATCCGTGAGCCTTGCGGCGCAGCGGCAATCAGGCCGTTTTGTTCTTTTGGGAGATTCTGCATATGCGAGTTTCATTCGCACGACTAATCTTCGTTCTGGCAATCTGCCTCCTCGGCTCGAGCGTCTTTGCGCAGTCGACCGGCACCGTGACCATCACTCCGAATTCGCCCGTTTTCAGCGGGAACCACGTCATCGGTTTGGCACTGGATTCGGCGCCCGGGTTTGAATTCGGAAGCTTCGCCTCCGACGGCGTCGCCAAGACCGACCTGTACCTGACTCCAGAGTTCCTCTTCGGTCACCAGGTTCTCCTCGGCGAAGTCGCGAGCATCTCGTTCTGGACCAAGAAGGGAACGACTCACGTCGTCGACCCGTACGACTGGTACCTGAACACGTATACGAAGAAGTACCCAAGTCAGACCGTGAGCTTCTACGGTGCTAGGCTGAACACGGAGCCGTACTTCGCGGAGAACACTATCGAGACAGCCAATTCCTGGAATAAATGGTCGTCCGAAGGTCCGAAAAACGAACTCCGGTTCTTTGAATCGACCTACGGTTACTTCGGTTCGTCGTCCGACCTGCACTGGAGTAATTTCGTTCAGGGCATGAGCCTTGCCGGCAGTCATGGAACAAGCGTTCCCTATGCGACTCAGCCGATCCTGTTCTGGTCAGTCCAGACAGGTAGTGGAGGAGCTCTGGGGTTTCATGGTCAGGTCGACGGTCTCCGTATTAATCTCATCGACGGCTCGTGGAGGAAGATTAACTTTGAGCCGTTTCTCGTTCCCGACGACAAGCGTCTCTGCAAAAACGGAGGCTACACGGCCTATCGTCGCCCCGATGGTTCATCTTTCAAGAACCAGGGCCAGTGCGTGGGTTACGTCGAGTCTCACGAAAACGATCGTGACCGCGATCACGACCACGATCGCGAATCGAATCACGAACATCGCGACCGCTAGTTCGGTCAAAATAGGACAATGTCCAGCTGGAGGGTTTAAAACCCCTCTAGCTTTTTTTCTTTTCAGCGTCCGATAGCCTGCGATCAGTGAGCCTTGCGCCGCTTACGTCCTGATCGTCATCGAGAACGCCGGCAACAATTTCTCCGCGTACTCACCAGGCCTGCCTGGCTGTGTGGCAATCGGAGCGTATCCCGGCTTTATTTCGCCTCGCGCAGCAGGAGGTTGAAACTGCCGACCGGCAGATCTGCTTGCAACTTCACCGGCAGGTGACGCGCGTCTTCCGAGATCCAGATCGCGACGTTCTTGCCCACCGCAGCATTCTTGTCGTCGAACACGCTCAGCCTAACCTTCAGCGCGGACTGTTCGCCCATCGGCGTCCGCACTTTCTCCGCGGCGCCGACGTCGAACTGCACCTTGTAGTTGATCCCGTTGTCGGTCACCGGCATCGTCATTTTGTCGCCGGCCTTCAGCGGGATCGCGCGCAACACGTAGATGGCCGACAGCGCGTCCTGCGTCACCGGCGATGTGGCGAAGGCGTCCTTCACGGTCGTGTCCGCCTTGTATTCGAACAGCACCTTCTTCGCCGCGCGATCGAACTGCGACGCCTTGAAGCGGTGCCGCTTGCCTTCCTCGCTGTAGACCGATCCGCGCTGCGGCAGCAGTGTGAAGCTGTCGATCAGCGTGTCGATCTTGTAGTAGACCGAATACAGCTTCGATAGCAGCGTGGTCGGGCGCCCTTCGGCCACGATGTAGTAGGCGGTGGAGCCGAATGAGGGCTTTTTCTCTTTGACCGTGGTCGTCGCGGTCCCAGCCGTGAGATACGAGGACCACGAGACGTCGTAACTGAGTGTCTCTCCCAACGCGAACGGCACTGGCCGCTCCGTCCGTGGAGCGGCGGCCGCTGGCTTCTTCGTCGCGCGCTGCGCGTGCAGCGTGAATGACGCAAGCGTCACGAACGCCAGCACAGCCGGTCCAATCTTCTTCATGTGACGAAATCGTACCGGCCCGGTAGCGTGACCGTCAAGATGTGTTGTACCTTCGTCAGGATCCTATGACATCCGAGACGACTCCTTTAGGTGTGCCCGGCTACACGTTCGCTGATCTGCATCAGCCCGAGCGTCTGGCATCGTTGTACGAGCGGTTCTGCGAGGAAGCGGCCGCCGCCGATCCCG
>JAYVMG010000214.1:0-1545 GCA_043759095.1 Acidobacteriota bacterium
GCCGGACGGCGTCCTCGCCGGTTTGCAGAAGAGCGCGATCGTCATCGACATGAGCAGCATTTCGCCCGTCGTGACCGAGCGCCTCGCGACGCTCGTCGCGGAGAAGGGCGGGTCGATGCTCGACGCGCCGGTCAGCGGCGGTGAAATCGGCGCGATCAACGCGCAGTTGTCGATCATGGTCGGTGGCGATGAAGCCGCGTTCACGCGCGTGAAGCCGGTGCTCGCGGCGATGGGGAACGCGGAGAAGATCATCCACCTCGGGCGATCGGGCGCGGGTCAGATCTGCAAGATCTGCAATCAGGTGGCGATCGGCGGCGCGCTCGTCGGCGTCTGCGAAGCGTTCGCGTTGGCGAAGAAGGCTGGCGTCGACGCGGCGCGCGTCCGTCAGGCGCTGCTCGGTGGCTTCGCCGCGAGCCGCGTGCTCGAAGTCCACGGCGAGCGGATGCTCGTCGATAACTACAAGCCGGGGTTCCGCGCGCGGTTGTATCAGAAGGATCTGCGGCTCGCGAACGAAGCCGCGGCGGCCAACGGCGTCTCGATGCCAGCCAGCGCCGTCGTCGCGCAGTTGTTGAACGCGTTGATCGCGTCGGGCGGCGGCGATCTGGATTACGCGGCGCTGGGGACGGTTCTCTTTAAGCTGGCGGGCGGGCAGTGACGGTAGCGCGACGCCTTCAGGCGAGCGTGACGCTCGGCTAAAGCCTTCGCGCTACGGCAGCGGACTCAGTGTTTGCAGCAGTCGCGCTCGCCGCTGCAGCAGTCCGGGCGCACCGGCGCGCCGTCGGGGCCGAAGCCGCGGGATGTTTCGACGCACCAATACGCGGTGCTGTCGTACTTGTCGTAGAACGCGAACTCGTCGGGGTCCGGTCCGGACGTAACATACATGCCCTTGTGGCGAATGTTCATGCAGTGCACACCGGGCGTCAGTTTTGGCGAGGTCAGGTGGTCCATAAAATCTCCACCACAGAGGACTTGAAGGCTTTCCCTCGATGTCCCCGGCGTCCTCCGTGGTTGATCGTTTCCATTACGCGGTCTTGATCCCAGCCGCGTTCATGATCGCACGCTTCACGGCGGTCTTCGCGATCTGCACCTTGTAGGCGTTCCCGCTCATCGGCTTCGCTTCGCTGACCGCGGCCTCGCCAGCCGCGGCGGCCGTCGCTTCGTTCAACAGCTTGCCGGCAAGAAATGCTTCCGCCGCCTTCGAGCGCCACGGAATCGGCGCCACGGCGCCAAGCACCACGCGCGACGAGTTGATCGTGTTCCCGCTCATCGTCAACACCACGGTGCTGAACGCGAGCGGCCAGTCGTGCGACTGCTTGTAGCGCACTTCGTAGTGCCCGCTCTTGACGTTACCTGGCGCCGGCAGGATCACGTGCGTCAGGATGTCCTCATCGTCCAGAACGTTTTCCTTCAGGACGTTCTGCAGCGTCGGCATCGTGAAGTAGTCGGCCGCGGCAATCTCGCGCTCGCCGTTTGGGCCGAGGACGCGGAACTTCGCGCCGTACGCCGTGAACGGCACGGCGAGACTCGACGGGTGCACGATGTGGC
>JAYVMG010000215.1:0-4197 GCA_043759095.1 Acidobacteriota bacterium
CGGTCTCGTTCGATCAGCGCCACCTTCGCGCCCAGTGCGGCCGCGGCGTGCGCCGCAACCAGTCCCGCGGTGCCGGCGCCGACGACCACCAGGCGGTACCGGTCCGCAGGCTGTGGATTGCGCCATCCGGCTGGATGCACGTTGTCCAGCCGCTCGCGCTCGTGCGCGTCCGGCGGGGCTGTCGAGGATGGGTCGTTGCGCAGCGGCATCGTGGTGATCCGTGGATGAAGGGGCCGTTACAGCCAGCCGCCGCGGAATCCGGCGCGCCGCAAACCGGCGCCGATATAGGGACAGTCTCGCATCAGCCGCCAGATCAGTTGGGTGCGATGGTTTTCGATCATCATCACCACGATACCCTGGTCGAGGCCGAAGTGGCCGTCCGAGACCCAGGCGCCACGGCCGGCGCTCGCGAGGGTCGGATTGACACTGCTCGTGTACTGCTGGGCAGGCAGCATCTCCGGATAGCGGCGCAACATCGCGCCCGCTGCGCACAAGGCCGCCTCTGGCGCGAACGGTAGCGACGCCAGTGCCGCCCATCCGCCGAGGGTGCCGTCATCGGGCCCGTACGGCACACCCCGCGCGGCATAGCCGAACAGGCGGCGCCGATCGTTGGCCAGCTGGGGCAGCTGATGGCTGGGACCATCACAGGCCGTCAGGCCCCAGCAATTTTCGTCGTACCCGGCGAACCCGTGCGGGTTGCGCCGCGCGTACTCGCGCTGCACTTCGGTCGCGCGCCGGCTGTTCTCGAAATAGTCGCTGCGCTTCTCGCGCATGAAGCGATCCTGGATACCGCGAAAATCGATCCAGGCATGCGAGAACTGATGCACGAACAGCGGGCCCGCATACAGAACATCGTAGCCGTACAGATGTTCCCACTGGTAGGTCGCGGTCCAGGCTTCATAGCAGTCGTCCTCGAGCGAATGCGTCGGCGAGCCCATCGCGAGGACGTAGAGGACGATAGACTCGTTGTAACCATCCCACCCGTAGTGCAGGAATCCGCTTTCGGGTTTCCAGCCTTGCCTGATCGTGGCAGCCCCGCCCTGCGACCATCGCCAGTCGACGCGAAGGTAGAGCGCCTCGACGAGTTCGCGCATCTCGGTTTCCTCTGGAGTATTCGCTGTGAAATACCTGCCTGCGGTCAGCGCGCCGGCGACGAGCAGCGCGGAGTCGATCGTCGACAGCTCCGAGCGCCAGACGCGCGCACCGGTGTGCATGTCGAGGAAGTGGTAATAGAAACCCTTGTAACCGGTGGCCTCCGAACTGCCGCTCTGATCGCTGTCGTGGAAAAAACGCAACACGGTGAGGCTGCGTTCGACCGCGTCGGCTCGCGCCATCCAGCCGCGTTCCACCGCCACCGGATAGACCGACAACGCGAACCCGACCACCGCGATGCTGCACGGCGAGTTGTCGCGCGAGGTGTCGGCGATCAGTCCGTTGGCCGGATTCATCGTCTGCAGGAAATAGCCGAACGCGGCGCGCTGGAGCTGGTCGAGCGTCTGTTCGTTCATCATCAGTTCGTGGTTGTCGGAACGATTGCGAGCCGCGGCTGAGACTCAATCGCTCTTGATGTCGGCGTTGATGAGGGAATTCGGCGAGAGTTCCGTCGCGTTCATCGACGGTGACGCCGTGCGGAGGTCCTCTCCCGCACGATCGTTAAATCCGGTGCAGATCGTCCCCGACCACCGGATCCATGAGCTTGGCGTATTCGGCCGGCGAGATCGTGTGGGTGATGTCGACCTTGAAGCGCCGGCGTAGGTATTCATCGTAGGAGATCCACTCGCCCTCGTACTTGACGGTCTTCGACCAGGCGCACACCGTCACCAGCGTGCGGACCCGTCGCAATCGGGCCCCGAGGATGGCGACGACGATCAGCCCGGCGATCGTCCCGGCGATCAAGGCGCGGACCAGCACGGTGCGGCGACCGATGGCGCGGATCATTTGCGCCTCGCGCCCCTGCAGCAGACGCTCTTCTTCGTCGAGCGCGCTTTGAATGAGGGTGCGGATCTCGCTCATGAGGGTATTGCCGCGCCCCCCGATCACCACATCCATGGCGGCTTCGCGGTTCCCGCGTTGTGCAGTCACGACCGTGTCGCGGAGTTCCGCCAACTTCTCGGTGGCGAGGCGGTCAAGGTTGCTCAGCCGTTGTTGCTGTCGAGGGTTGTCGGCCGTCAGCCGCCGAAGCCGCGCCATGACCGCCGGCACAGCGGCGCGGGCCTGTTCGTTCGGGTCCAGATAGGACTCGTCCAGCGTCAACAGGTACCCGCGCTGGCCCGTCTCCGCGTCGGTCAACAGCATGCGCGTCCGGACCAGATCGCGCTGCACTTGAAGCGTATGTGAGACCCACCCGACTGAGTCGAGAACATCCCGCCGCGCGCGGTTCTCGAGTAGGCCCACGGCCAGCACGATGGCCAACGAGACGATCGCCACCGCGCCGATAAGGACTCGCGGGGTGGGGGCTGTCATGAGCGCCCCCGCAGGAGAGCAGACCGTCGCACGTGTCGGATCGGCGCCGTATCAACGAGCGCCGAGAGGGGCGATACATCCGCGGCCGCTGCACACCAATTGAATACTCGGAGCTGTTGACGCATGCTTCCCCTTGTGATCGAGAGCCGAAGGAGCGCGAAGCCCGGTCCGCACGACGGGGTTTCGGTCTCGACCGCCAGCATACGCCCGATCGGCGAGCCTCGGGAGTGCTCGAGGGCCAGATCTCGCTGAATGACGATCCACACCACACGACACGTTCGCTCCACGCTGATGGCGCTCACCTTGGCGATCCCCGTGCTCTGTATCGCCGCCGCGACACCCCAGTCCGCGGTGGACGAGTTGCTCGCCGCTGACCGCGCGTTTTCTGCCGCGAGTGCGAAGACCGACCTCGTCGCCGGTCTCTCCGCCATGTTTGCGGACGCTGTGGTGATCCCGAGCCCGCCTGGGAAGTTCGTAAATGGGAAGGCGGCGGTCATCGCCGGACTGCGTGAGAACGCGGACAACCTGACGTCGCGAACGGAGTGGACGCCGGTCCGCGGCGGGATTTCCGCCGACGGTCATCACGGATTCACCGCCGGCTTCATGACGATCCATCGCCAGGACGGAGCCACGATGCCGCTGAAGTACCTGGCGTACTGGGTGAAGCAGACAGATGGCTGGCGCGTCGCCGTGTACAAGCGCGTGCGGTCGGCCGAGGGGAGCCCATCGCTGGCGGTGATGACGCCGACGCTGCCCGACCACCTGCAGCCGCTGTCCATCGACGCCGCCGCGATCGCGCGATTCCGCGCGAGCCTCGATCAGGCGGAGCGCGCGTTCTCCGACGCCGCGCAGAAGATCGGCCTTGGCCCGGCGTTCGCGCAGTGTGGCAGCGCTGACGCGCTGAACCTCGGTGGGGGAAACGACGCGGGACTGGTCGTCGGTCCGGACAACATTGCGCGTCTCGTCTCTGCCGGCCAACCCGCCACAGGCAGCACGTTGTTCTGGGCGCCGGACACAGTGATCGTCGCGTCGAGCGGCGATCTCGGCGTGACGATCGGGATGATTCATCCCACGGCGCCGGCCGCCGGCGAACCCACGAACTTTCCGTTCTTCACGATCGGGCGGCGAGCCAGCCAGGCTGCGCCTTGGCGGTACGTCGCAGAGTGATTCGCAAGACTGAAGTCTTGCGCTACAAACTGAAGTCTTGCGCTACGGACTGAAGTCTTGCGCCACATAGAACTGACTCAGCCGTAGGCGGATGGCTGGAGTCTTGCTCACTGCGCAGTGTGGCCACACGTATCGCATTCACCGCCGTCCTTGCCGCTGCAACGCTGATGACCGCCTGTGCCTCGCACGGCGGGCTCGCGCAAAAAAAACCGACACTCGCCTCGCGCAAGGCTCGCGCTGACGCCGTCCGCCGCGCCCAGGTGTGGGCGGCGACGGATATCCCGTCCATGGATCTGAAGGCGGGCCCGCAGGGCCACGGCGCATTCAAGCCCGGCGAGACGGTGACCTGCACCTACGTCAAGAAAGAAATGGGGGGAAAGTCCCCGAAGTTCACCTGCGCCATTCCCCCAGACGATGAGGTGAAGGTGAAGTTTGGACAGGGGAACGGCGAAGTGTATGCGGAAGTGGCAGCGACGCGGCTGTTCTGGGCGCTCGGATTCCCAGTCGATCACATGTATCCCGTGCGCGTCGTCTGTACCGGATGTCCTCTCGAGACGCATCCCGGCG
>JAYVMG010000216.1:0-4191 GCA_043759095.1 Acidobacteriota bacterium
GTACTACGACTCGATGATCGCCAAACTCATCGTCCACGGCCGCGACCGCGCCGAAGCGATCGCGCGCATGAAGCGCACGCTCGAGATGACGACGATCGAAGGCATCAAGACGACGATCCCGCTGCACCTGCGCATCCTCGCCGACCCCGAGTTCGTCGCCGGGAAACTGAGCACCTCCTTCATGGAGCGCTTCCTCGCTCGTCCCAACACCGCTGGCGGCCGGCTTGCCGAGGCGGTATGAACCACACCGCCCGCCAACTCTGAAGTCTGAAGTCTGACGTCTGAAGTCTCGAGGCTGAACGCGATCGTGGACGTCGAGGCGGCCGCACGCGCCGGTTGGCAGCCCCTCGATCTGGTGCGTGCATTCCTCGCGGGCGGCGCGCGCTTCCTACAACTCCGCGCCAAGCATCTGTCCGGCAGCGAATTCCTTGATCTGGCGTCGGCTGTCGTTGTGCTCGCGCACAGCGCGCAGGCGCAGTTGATCGTCAATGATCGCGCCGACATCGCGCGTCTGGCCGGCGCTGACGGTGTCCACGTCGGGCAGGAGGACCTGGCCCCGGCGTCGGTCCGCGCCATCGTCGGCGATGCGGCCATCGTCGGCCTGTCCACGCACACGATTGAGCAAGTGGAGCAGGCCGTCCGCGCGCCGGTCACCTACATTGCCGTCGGACCGGTGTTCGGCACGGCGACCAAGGACACCGGACACGCGCCGGTGGGGCTCGAGATGGTCCGCGAGGCCGCCCGGCGCACGAGCGCCTGCGGATTACCGCTCGTCGCCATCGGCGGCATCACGCTTGCGAACGCGGCCTCTGTCCTCGAGGCCGGGGCCGCGTCAGTCGCCGTGATCGGCGACCTGCTCAGCACCGGCAACCCTGAAGGTCGCGTGCGGGCGTATCGCGATCGGCTCTGGCGTTAGGCGTGCGCCCGCGTATAATCGCCCGAGCAAGGGAACAGAGGCAACGGAGGAAACGGATTCACACGGAGAAACGAAGTAACGGAGGCTACACAGAGAGAATAGATTTTCTTCTCTGTTGTTCTACCTCCGTTTCTCTGTTCCTCCGTGTGAATCCGTTCCCTCCGTCTCCTCCGTTCTCCACAGAAAACTGAGAGGGTACATAGTGGCTGGAGCATTGACTCGGACGAAATCCATCGATCGCCTCATGGCCGACGTGGCGGGTACGGGTGGCGAGACGACCCTGAAGCGGACGCTGGGCGCCTTCTCTCTGGTCACCCTGGGCATCGGCGCCATCATCGGCGCAGGTCTCTTCGTGCGGACCGCCGCGGCGATCGCGGAACGTTCCGGACCATCGGTGACCCTCGCGTTTCTGGTGGCAGGCCTCGGCTGCGCCTTTGCCGGTCTCTGCTACGCCGAGTTCGCCTCGATGATTCCGATCGCCGGCAGCGCCTACACCTATTCCTACGCGACGATGGGCGAACTGGTCGCGTGGATCATCGGCTGGGATCTGTGTCTCGAGTACGCGGTCGGCGCCGCCACCGTGGCGATCGCGTGGAGCGAGTACTTCAACAAGGTCCTCGAGTACGTCGGGATGCACGTGCCGTATCAGTGGTGTCATTCACCGTTTGAGGTCAGCGAGGCCGGCGTCACCGGGATCATGAACGTTCCCGCCGTAGTCATTCTCTTCGCCCTGACGCTGCTGCTCATTCGCGGCATGCAGGAATCGGCCTTCGTGAACAGCCTGATCGTCATCACAAAAGTGGCGATCGTCTTGATGGTGATTGCGATCGGCTGGGGCTTCATGAACCCGGCGAATCACATTCCTTACATTCCGGCGGCGACCACGTACACGACGGCTCAAGGCGTGACCCATCCCTACGGCGGCATCATGGGGATATTGGGCGCGGCCGGCGTGGTGTTCTTCGCGTTCATCGGCTTCGATGCGGTGTCGACCGCGGCGCAGGAAGCTAAGAATCCGAAGCGCGACATGCCGATCGGCATCCTCGGCTCGCTCGTCGTCTGCACCATCCTGTACGTGCTGTTCTCGCACGTGCTGAGCGGCGTGGCGACGGTCGAAGACTTCCGGACGGCGGGCAAGGAAGCCTCGGTCACCTTCGCGATCACGAAGTACATGATCGGCTATGCGTGGCTCGGCAAATTCGTGACGTTCGCGATTCTGGCCGGCTTCTCGTCGGTCATCCTGGTGATGCTGATGGGCCAGTCGCGCGTGTTCTTCTCGATGAGCCACGACGGGCTGGTGCCGAAGATCTTCTCCGAAATCCATCCGAAGTACCAGACGCCGTACAAGGCGAACATGTTGTTCTTCGTCTTCACGGCCTTGTTCGCCGCCTTCCTTCCGGAGAGCATCGTCGGCGAGATGACCAGCATCGGCACGCTGTTCGCCTTCATCCTCGTGTGCGCGGGTGTCTGGATCATGCGCGTTCGCCGGCCGGAGATCCCGCGCGGCTTCAGGGTCCCGGCACTGCCGCTCGTCGCCGTGCTCGGCATCGTCGTGTGCGGCGCGATGATCTACGGCCTGGGCTGGACCAACTGGCTGCGGCTCGCCGTATGGCTGGCCATCGGCCTGGTGTTCTACTTTGGCTACGGCATGAAGCACAGCCGTCTCGAGACGCACCCGAACGAAGCGGGGCGCTGACGCGCTCCCGTGACCGCTAACAAGGGCGACCATTGGCTTCGGGCGTCCGGCCCGGGGTTCGCGGTCGCCCTTCTCATTTTGGTCATCGCTGGCGGTACCGCTGGCTACATGCTGACAGACGGTCGGCCTCTGTGGGACGCGTTCTACATGACCGTCCTCGCGTTGACGACGGTCGAGTCGCCGGCGCATCTGTCACGCGCCGGCCAGGTCTTCACCGTCATCCTTCTGCTCGGCGGAGTCGGCGCCGCACTCTACACCTTCACACTGCTCGCGACGGTGGTCGTCGAGGGCGGATTACCCAAACGCCTGCAGCAGCGGCGGCATGCACGTATGCTCGAATCCATTTCGGACCATTTCATCATCTGCGGCTACGGACGCATCGGTAGCATCGTCGCGCAGCAGTTCCGGCGGCAGCAGATTCCTTACGTCGTAATCGAGCGTGATGCCGACCGCGTGCATGCGGCGATTGACGAGGGCGCGCTAGCTGTTGAAGCGGACGCCAGCCGCGAGGACGTCCTGAAGCGCTGCGGCATCGAGCGCGCGCGCGGACTGATTGCGGCAGTCGGAACCGACGCCGAAAACGTCTACGCAGTGCTGACGGCTCGTGTGATGCGCCCGGATCTGTTCATCGTCGGGCGCGCGGAAACCGAGGACGCGACGCTGAAGTTGAAGCGCGCGGGCTGCGATCGCGTCATCTCGCCGTATCAGATTGGCGCCGTGCAGATGGCGCAGACCGCCATTCGCCCGGCGGTGGTCGATTTTATGGACCTGGCGACCAATGCCGACAACGTCGAACTCGCGATGGAGGAGATCACGATCGCGCCGCGTTCGGCGCTGGCGAACCAGTCGATCCTGCACGCGAATCTTCGCCAGCGATACGGCGTCATCGTGATCGGGATCCAGCGGGAAGATCGTCGGATGGAATTCAATCCCGAGCCCGACACGTCGATTTGCCCGAGCGACAAACTCGTGGTGCTCGGCCGGCCGGATTCGCTCAAGCGCCTCGAAGCCGAGGCGGCCGGAGCGCCGGACTGATGGCCGCACGTGTGCTTGATGGAACGGCCGTCGCGGCGGCGATTCGAGCCGAGGTCGGTCCTGCCGTGGCGGCGTTTACCGCGCGAGCCGGGCGTCCACCCGGCCTCGGCATCGTGCTCGTCGGCGACGACCCGGCGTCGGAAATCTACGTGCGCAGCAAGTTGAAGTCGGCGGGTGACGCCGGTGTGCGCGCCGATCTGATGCGGCTGCCGTCCACTGCCGCGCTCGCGGATCTCCTCGCGGTGGTGGAGCAGTTGAATCAGAGCGACGTGCATGACGGGATCCTCGTGCAGTCGCCCCTGCCGGTCGCGATGGGGGCGGACGCCGAGCGGCGCGTGTTCGACGTCATCCGACCGGACAAGGACGTTGACGGCTTTCACCCGACCAACGTCGGTCTGCTGGTCCAGAACCGCGCGACGCTGGTGGCATGCACGCCGTCAGGGGTCATCGAACTGCTCGAGCGATCGCAGGTGAAGATGGCGGGAGCGCGCGCCGTCGTCATCGGACGCAGCGATATCGTCGGCAAACCGATGGCGCTGTTGCT
>JAYVMG010000217.1:0-4175 GCA_043759095.1 Acidobacteriota bacterium
CAGGATCGCCGGATCGTCGCGGCGGTCAACATCGCGATGCTCGCCGGCACGCTCGCGATCGTGCATCGCATGGAAGGCGGCAGCCTGTGGTCGCCGTACTACCGAATCACCGTCTTTCAGGACAAAGCCGACACGGTCGTCGAGGTGAACCACATCTTTCACCAGTCGATGGCGCCGGTCGCGCAGAAGGAATATTTCTATCAGTGGCCGTACACCGTCTTCGGTGACGCGTTCGACGAGGTGCTGATCCTCGGCGCCGGGAGCGGCACCGACGTCGCCGCCGCGCTGCGGCACGGCGCGAAGCACGTGACCGCCGTCGACATCGACCCGGTGATCCTGCAGCTGGGCGCCGAACGTCATCCCGATAAACCGTACAGCGACCCACGCGTCACGGTAGTGTGCGACGATGCCAGGCATTTTCTGCGCACGACGACGAAGCAGTACGACCTCGTCGTGTTTGCACTGATCGATTCGCTGACCGTGCAGTCGAGTTTCTCTGGCGTGCGGCTCGAGAGCTACATGTTCACGAAGGAGTCGTTCGAAGCCGTGCGTGAGCGGCTCTCGCCCCGCGGCGTGATGGTGCTCTACAACTACTTCCGGGAGAAGTGGCTGGTCGATCGCCTGGCCAACACGTCGGCCGCCGTGTTCGGACGAGAACCGCTCGGCCACGTCCACCAGGATCGCGCGTACCTCGCGGTGATGCTCGCCGGCCCGCGGATCGCGGAGCTCACGGCTCCGCCGCCGTTGCCGCCCGACGTGATGGCGTATGGACAGTCGCACACGCCGAGCCCCGCGCATCCGCTCGCGCGCGACGCCAGCGTCGTTCTCGCCACCGACAACTGGCCGTTCCTCTACATGCGCGCGCCGGATCTTCCGGCCCATTACCTGTACGCACTTGCGCTGGTATTGGTCGTGTCGGTGCTCGCCGTGTGGCTCGCGCGCGGCACAGGCGCCGGTCCATGGTCGTGGCATTTCTTCTTCCTCGGCGCCGGCTTCATGCTGCTGGAGACGAAGTCGATCGTCCAGTTCGCGCTGCTGTGGGGATCCACGTGGTCATCGGCGTCGCTCGCGATCGCGTCCGTGCTGGTGATGGCGCTGGCGAGCGCGCTCGTCGTCAGCCGCGTGGACATTCGTCGCCGCCGATGGATCGTGGCCGCGCTGCTCGCGTTGATCGCTCTCAACTACGCCGTTCCGGTCGGACGCGTGACGTTCGACAGTCGGATCGTCGAGTCGGCGTTCTACGGCGTGCTGGTGTTCAGCCCGGTGTTCTGCGCCGGACTGCTGTTCAGTTCGAGCTTCAAGGAATCCTCGTCGACGGCAACCGATTTCGGCGCCAATCTGCTGGGCGCAATGGTAGGAGGAGTGGGCGAATACCTGTCGCTCCTTGCTGGCTACCAATTTCTCCTGATATTGGTTGCCTGCTGCTATCTCCTCGCCATCGCGACCCGTAGATTACCGACTGCAAACGTCGCATAATCTGCGGCTATGAACATCCGGACGGCTCTCGTCATCGGCGCGATCGGCCTGATTGTCGCGATTCCCTCTGCTCAAACCGTGCCCGCGTGGCGCGTGCTGTTCGACGGGAAGTCGCTCGACGCCTGGCGCGGGTACAAAGGCGCCCCGATCCCGTCAGGGTGGCGCATCGCGGACGGCACGCTCGCCAAGGACGCTCCCGTCGCTGACATCGTGTCGAAGGATGAGTTCGGTGACTTCGAGCTCGAGCTCGACTGGAAGATCGGCGAGGCCGGCAACAGCGGCATCTTCTATCGCGGCACCGAGGAGTACGAAAAGATCTACTGGAGCGCGCCCGAATATCAGCTGCTCGATGACGACAAGGCGGCCGACAACAAGACGCGCCTCACGTGCGCCGGGGCGGCGTACGCGATTCTACCGTCGCCGCCAGGTCACCTGAAAGCCGTCGGCGACTGGAACCGCGCGCGCATCGTCGTCAAGGGTTCACACGTCGAGCACTGGCTGAACGACTTCAAGATGGTCGAGTACGAGCTCGGCAGCACTGACTGGGCCGCCCGGGTCAAGGCGAGCAAGTTCAACGCGTGGCCGAACTACGGCAAGGCTACGCGCGGACACATCGCGATGCAGGGCGATCACGCCGGCAGCCTCGCGTTCCGCAACATCCGCATCCGCGACCTCAAATAAGGAGGCATCGTGGCCACGCGCAAAGTCTCGCGGCGCAACTTCATGACCGACGTCGCGCTCGCCGGCGCAGGACTCACCATCGTGCCGCGCCACGTCCTCGGCCGCGGGTTCACGGCGCCGAGCGACCTGCTGAATGTCGCGGCGGTCGGCGTCGGCGGACAGGGACGCTCCAATCTCGTCAACCTCGCGACCGAAAACGTTGTCGCGTTGTGCGACGTCGACTGGGAGTACGCGAACAAGGGATTCGAGTCGCTCGACAACGACATCAGGAGTCAGCAGGCGCGTCTCGATCGCACGACGCCGCGCGTCGACGCACAGGGCCGCGCGGAAACGCCGCTGACCGCAACCGACCGCGAGCGCATGCCGATGCAGATCGCGCGCATGAAGCGATTGAAGGACGAGCACCTTCCCCGCGCGTCGCGGTATCAGGACTACCGGCAGATGCTCGATCGCCAGAAGGACATCGACGCCGTCGTCATCGCGACGCCCGACCACATGCACGCGACGATCGCGCTGGCGGCAATGGATCTCGGCAAGCACGTCTACGTGCAGAAGCCGCTGACCTGGTCGGTGGCTGAAGCGCGTCAGCTCTCGCGTAAGGCGAAGAGCACGCGCGTCGCGACACAGATGGGCAACCAGGGTCACTCGTGGGACGATGCGCGGACCGCCGTGGAGTACGTGTGGGCGGACGCGATTGGCGACGTGCGCGAAGTCCACGTGTGGACGAACCGTCCGCTGGGCTACTGGCCGCAGGGCATTCCGCGTCCGGAGGCGCGCACCCCGCCGCCGAACGGATTCCGCTGGAACGGCCCCGGCCTCGAAGCGCGGCTCGCCTCGTCGATGGCGGGAACGTATCCCAAACCGGAAGGGCTCGCGTGGGATCTGTTCCTCGGCGTGGCGCCGGCGGTCGAGTACCACCCCGTCTATCACCCATTCAACTGGCGCGGGTGGACCGACTGGGGCTGTGGCGCGATCGGCGACATGGGCGCACACCTGATGGATCACTCAGTGTGGGCGCTTGATCTCGGCTACCCGACGACGATCGAGACCCTCGCGACTCCGTTCAATGGCGCGTGCTTCCCCAACGCGACGATGACGGTGTACGAGTTCCCCGCACGCAACGGGAAGCCGGCGGTGAAGCTGACGTGGTACGACGGCGGACTGAAACCGCCGAAACCGATCGAGCTCGGCGACAACGAGGAACTGAGCGGCACCGGCGGGGCGCTGCTCGTCGGCAGCAAGGGCAAGCTGCTGCACGACACCTACGGCAAGAACCCGCGGCTGCTGCCCGACTCGCTGCACAAGTCGTTCGGCAAGCCGGCGCAGAAACTGCCGCGCATTCCGTACGAGAACCACGAGATGAACTGGGTCGATGCGGCGAAGGGCAAGACCGCGGCGTCGTGCCCGTTCGAGTACGCCTCGAAGCTCACCGAGATCATGCTGCTCGGCGTGGTCGCGCTGAAGGCGGGCAGAAAGATTCAGTACGACGCGGCGAACATGCGCGTCACCAACGTGCAGAGCGCGAATCAGTATCTCGAACGCGAACCGCGATCAGGTTGGTCGCTATAAGTTCGTAGGGCCTCAGCGGAGGCCCTTACTTTGCCGCGGCGATCGACTCGACGTGGATCGTCTTCGTCCGGACGTCCAGCGTCCCCTTGATCGTCACTTTCTGCCCCGCGAACTTCTGCGGCGCCTTCTGGTCGCTCAGCCGAAACACGTCCTTGCCGGCCGCCAGCACCAACTGCGCGTCGTGCTCCTCGACGCAGGCCTTGGTGCACTCAGCATCCGTCGGTCCCATCCGCATGTGGGAATGGTCGCCGTTGTCGCACATACTGTCGGTGATCGTGCCGGTGAACGTCTTCTGGCCCTGTCCCTGGAGCGTCAACGCCGCGACGCCGGCGACGAGACCCACTGCGAGGACGAGTGTCTTCATCTCTGATCTCCAGTTAAGCAGCACCGATTCCCAGATTATAGCGACTCGCAAGTACGCAGAATCTGCGTACCTCGACGCGGGCTAA
>JAYVMG010000218.1:0-4168 GCA_043759095.1 Acidobacteriota bacterium
GCCGGCGACGCCGGGGACGCCGACCATTCCCGCCCCGCGCAGCGTCAGCAGCGAGAGATCGCCGACCGACGCGATCCCTTTCGCCAGCTTGCCATCGTCCACTGCTGTTCGGGAGATGCGTGTACCTGGCCCGTCGGGTTTGAATGTGTTCTTGATCAGGATCGGAATGCGTTTGGCGACAGCGGGCGCGATCGTCGCCGAGTGCAGCACCTTCGCGCCGAAGTACGACAGCTCCATCGCCTCTTCGTAGGTCATCTCCGGCAGCACGAACGCCGCCGGCACGACACGCGGATCGGCGCTGAGCACGCCGTCCACGTCGGTCCAGATCTCGATGACCGACGCGCCGACCGCCGCGCCGACAATCGCCGCGCTGTAATCCGACCCATTCCGCCCGATCGTCGTCGTCTGTCCGTCTGCTGTGGCGCCGATGAAGCCGGTGACGATGGGCATCACCCGTTTGGATCCGCGGAACAGACGCGAGAAATACGCGCGCGCGCGGCGATTGGTCTTCGGGAAGTCGACGGTTGCGCGGGTGAACCGATCGTCGGTGACGATGAATGCGCGCGCGTCGACGAACGTCGCGGCATGCGTCCGCGCGAGATACGCGGCGACGATGAACGCCGACAGGCGCTCGCCGAAGCTGGCGGTCATGTCGAGGGCGCGTGGCGGACAGTGCCGCAGAAGGTGAATGCCCTGCAGCGTACTGCGGAGCTCGGTCAGCAGGGCATCAACCTGCGCGCGAACGCGCGCGGGACCGGTGTGGCGCACGCCTTCAGGACTGGTGTGGCGCAGACCTTCAGGCTTGGTGTGGCGCAAGCCTTCAGGCCTGCGATCGAGCAAATGCGTAACGGCGGACCGGTGGCGCCTGACGATCTGCTCGAACACGTCCTCGTACGACGCATCGGCGCGCTCGGCGAGGCGCGCGCATTCAAGCAGCTGATTGGTGACGCCCTGAAACGCGGAGACGACGGCGATGACCGGCTCGCGGCGGCGTGCGTCGAGGAGAATGCGGCCAACGTCGCGGATCGTCGCTGGGGTGGCCAGCGACGATCCGCCGAACTTAAGAACTTTCACTCGCCCCTATTTACTTGATGGTGACGCTGACGTGCGCGTTCGACCAGCAGCACTGGAAGCCGCCGCCGCCCTGACCGGTGCTGTCGTTGCCTTCCACGCGCAGGATGTATTCGCCCGGCGCGCTGAACGTGGCGTTCGTCACGGTCTTGCCCTCGGCCGCGCGGTCAATCGACGGCTTGTTGTTGTCGAACTTCACATCGCCGGGTCCGCGAAACTTGGTCCAGGTGGCAGCCATCGGCGGAGGCGGTGTGAAGCCCGTCGGAGCCGCCGCACCGGCGGCGTCCGCGGCGCCGGCAGCCCCGCGTCCAGCAGACCCGCGTCCAGCGGCCCCTCGACCGCGTCCGCGATTCGGATCGGGCACGTTGATCTTGGGACCCTCGTCCGAAATCCACATCGTGATCGGCACCGGCACGCCAACCGTGCCCGTGAACTTCTCGGCGACCGCGATCGGCGGTCCGGTAAAAATCGGCCCGGCCGGCTGGAACTTGAGCTTCGGCGGCGTGTTCTTGTTCGCCGCATCCTCGAACGGTTCGACGATGTAGTCGGGCATCGTGTGGAGGGTGATCGTGTTGGTGAAGCCATTCGCCACGATCGTCCAGCTCATCTTCTTCGTGCCGAAATCCTTCGGCGCCTTGATCGTGAAGACGCCCCATTGCCGGCCCGGATTGAAATGCGTCGGCTGTCCCTGATCGGGCAGGCCCGGCTCGATGCGGTTATTCGGACCCGCGGGAATATCGAACTCCTGCTTCGTATTGCGGTTGAAGTAGCCGATCATCACGCGCTGGGAGCCGTCCTTCTCGTAGTACCAGCCTTCGAACGCGGGCGTCACACTCGTGCCCCGCTCCCGGATCGGCACCGTCAGCGGCAGGGAGCTCGGCCCCTGGCCGACGCCCGGCTGCTGCGCTCCCACCAGCGTGGCGCCCACGGCGCACGCGATCAACACACCCACACTGGCGACTTGACGTCCGCGCATTCCCGTTGCTCCTGGATCCGAAAAAAAGGCGCCGCCCGAATCCGGACGGCGCCTCGAGGCGTTGACGAATTCGAAGAAGAGTTACTGCTGCTGACGATCGCCGGCCGTCGAGTTGACCGTCTTCGTCGCGCGCGTCGCCGTCTCCGCCTTGAATTCCTCGTCGTTGTAGTACGTGATGTTCAGCCACGCGTGGCCCATCTCGTCGACCGTGCGGTCGCCCCAGCCGACCCACTGATCGGGATCCGGGTTCATTTTATTGGCCTTCGTGTTGTCGTACCACGCGAGCAAGTGGAGGATCGTGCCCTTCGGCAGCAGCGGCGCCACATCATCGTCGTAGATGTACATGTTGTGCCAGTTGAAGTTGAAGTCGGTCACCTGGCTCAACATCTCGCGGCGGCCGTCCGGGAAGATCGCTTCCATCGACATGCCCTTGCCGCGCATGTGCATGTGCGCCTGGAAGTTTTCGATCCGGGCGTTCTGCTTCAGCGTCACGAAGCTCTCGGTGGTCGTCACCTGGTTCGGCGGAATGTCGAGCGAGCGGCCACCGGGGGCCGAGCCGGAGAACGTGTTGAAGAGCGCGAGCACTTCGCGGTGCTTCGGCTCTTCGCCCTTCGGGTAGAACCACACGGCGAGCTCGGTGTGCGCGGTGATTTCCTCGCCGACGGCGTGGTAGTGCATTTCCCACACAATCTTCGAGTTCGGCAGCATCAGGCGGCCCGAATCGGGACGCATCTCGTCGCCGTTCTTGCCGACCGCCCATTCCATGAAGAGGCCGTCGCCCGCGACGTTCGGGTCGTTGGTGAAGAGCGCGGGATCCATGTCTTCGGGCTGCTGCAGGCGCGCGAGCGCGTGGTGCGTGATCTTGCGCGCGTTCTTGCCGACCGGACGAATTTCAATCGCGCGAACCCAGCGGGGTTCGGTGATGCCGGTCGTGTTGGTCGGCCGCCACCAGGCGTCCTGCGCAACCGGCGGCATCGTGTAGTCCGGCGACTTCACGACCAGGTTCGGCTCGCCGTATTTGTTCGCCATGTTCCAGCCCGATTCGTCTTTCCAGACTTTCGGGGCGGGCAGGTCCTTGGGATCGCCCTTCGGTGCGCCGGCCGCGGCCCACGCGACAATCGTCTCGATCTGATCGTCGTTCAACGACCGATCGTTCTTGAACTTCTGAATACCGACCGTCTTGTCGATGTGCCACGGCGGCATCTGCCGCGCGGCAACGCGCGACGCAATCGACTTGGCCCACGGCCGCGCTTCTTCGTACGAGATCAGCGACATTGGGGCCATGTTGTCCGGCCGATGGCACGACTCGCATTTCTGCTGGAAGATCGGCGCGATGTCCTTGGTGAACGTCGGCGCCTTGGCGGCATCAGCCGCCGCGGCCGGCAACGATGATACGAGGAGGGCGCCGAACGCCAGCGCCGTCGACACACGAAACATCACGGACTCCTTTCGGCTGCTTATCGATCGTTCCTGAAGTACCGGAGATTATAAGGACGTACAAGGCTGTAGGCGGTGTTATTTTTCGACGCGGAGCGTGTGGGGGGTGCCACCCTTCCGGGAAGAGTGGCGGGGTCGACGGGACTCGAACCCGCGGCCTCCGGCGTGACAGGCCGGCGTTCTAACCAACTGAACTACGACCCCACAAGAGTTTGGTGGGCGATACAGGGCTCGAACCTGTGACAGCCGGCGTGTAAAGCCGGTGCTCTACCAACTGAGCTAACCGCCCTTAAGCCTACGTTCCGGCTGCCCGCCAAAACAAACCATTATACGTTGCCTTCCAGATAAGCAGCAATACGACGATGGCCAGGCCCGCAACGGAGCGATATTCCCGGTTCGCCATCGCCTGATCGAGGCTGAACCGGCGGCGCCCGGCGGCGGCTCGGCGCTGCGCGGCTACGCCGCTGCGGTACCGGTCGTACTGATCGCCGAACGTCCGCCGCAGAAACGCTTCCTCGCTCTTGATGGCCGCCGTCAGCGTCGCCGCAAGATAGATCACGATGAGGACCGCGACCGGCACGCTGGCCGCCGCGATCGCCAACCCGGCGCCCATCACCGACGACCCCACATACAAGGGATGCGGACACCACCGGTATGGGCCCGAGACAGTCACCTCGCGCGATT
>JAYVMG010000219.1:0-11068 GCA_043759095.1 Acidobacteriota bacterium
GTCGCCGACGACGTTCTTCGTCCAGGAATAGTACGGATGCAGCGTGACACCGATCTTCAGCGTCGGCTTCGGCTGGGCCGACGCCACGGTGCTGACCGCGAGGACGGCCAGCGATGCGAACAGGGTGGAACTCCAGACTGAGAGGCGAGTCATACCAGTCATCTCCTGATCGCGAAGACGGGGTTGGGCACTTTCGAAAACACTTCGATCCAGCCCGCGTTCTGCGGCTGCGGGATGAAGGTGGCCGCCACTTGTCCGCCGAATCGATGCGTCCATACGTAGACGTGCAGCGTCGTTCCGTCAGCCAGCCGATGATGTTCATCGTCGTTCGGCGCGGGGTCGGGCGCCGTGCCCGGCTCGGGTTCCTGAATTTCGAGGAGCCATGCTGGTTGCGCCGGGTCGAGCGGTTTCCCGAAATAGTTCGTGACCACGCCTCGATCGAGCCGGCTCCATTCGTAGCCATCGGCGGGCAAGCCAAGCGTCGATACGTCGGGCCAACGCGAAATCCGCGAGCGTTCCGCTTCGGCGGCGACCAGTCCCTTTCGCAACGCGCTGTGAATCTGCTGGTCGGTATCTGAAAGCGTGGCCGCGAGGGCCTGGTAGGGCAACAGTCCGCGGCTGTCGCTCCCGCTGCCGGTGTTCAGGGCGAGATAGACCACGACAAGCGTGACGATGATGCCGGCCAGGGCGAACACGCCCGCGCGCTCGCGTCCTCCGCGCCGCCCGCCGCCGGATGACTGGACGACGGTCGTCATGACGCCTCAGCACTTTCTGCGTTGCGCATCAGAGCGGCGGCGTTGAGCGTGCGGCCGCGGACGAAGTTGGACAACGCGATGATCAGCATCACGCAGGCCCATCCGAAGGTGAGCCACACCAACGCGCGCTCCCCGCCCAACGCTCCGGACTCCGCCAGCACGCCGCCGCGATTCATCACCAGATGGACCGCGCTGTGTGCGACGAGAAGAGACCCGAGCACGGTGACCAATCGTCCGGGAACGCCCCGCTCGTCCATCCACGTGCGTGTGGCCCAGGCAATCGCGCCGAGCCAGAACTCTCCCAGTAGCGCGACGCCTCCGAATGCCACGGCGCCAAGGATCACATGCACGCCCGCGAATGGCGCAGACGCCGCAAGCGCGTGGCCGAAGGCGAACCCGTTCAGCGCGCCGAAGGCGAACGCCAGCGCAAGGACCCAGCGCAACTGCGCGCCAACGATCGCTTGCAGCGCGGCCATCACCACCACCGACGCCGCAAGCATCGCTAGAGCGGTGAGCGCGTCAGCGGTCAACGCCGGCGCGGCAAGAGTGATCGCGACCGCGATCGTCTGTCCGAGCGCGGCGGCCACGAACAGAGCCGCGACCGATCGCGCGCGGCGGACGGTCAGCAGTACGCACAGCAGAAAGAGCAGGTGATCGCCGCCGTCGAGCAGTGCGCGCAATCCTCGCGCGGCGAACTCGCGCGCGACTTCGCGCGTGCCGGGATCCAGTGTCACTCGCGCGGGCTGACCGGTCACGCTGATCGTCTGCTCTCGTCCGGACGCCAGGCGATGGCGGACGACGGTGCGGATCGGCCGTTCGCCGGCCGCGAAGACGTTCAGGCGAGCGGAGACGCCTGGCGCGTCGACTCGGCTCGCGTACAGCAGGTCGATGTCCAGCGAGGCGCGGTCGGCGGCGAGTCGCGCGCTCGCGACGGGGTTCGGCAGTGAAGCGCCGGCGACGCGCACATCCAGATTCCGGGCGACGTCTGCCGCGACGGCCTCCAACGGCGGAAGGGCCGCATTGCCGAAGACGGATACCGGTAGGTGGAGGCGGATGAAGAGTTGATCGGCCTGCTGCTCGACGGAGATCAGCACGACCTGCTCGACGATAATGTCGTGCGCCCACACGGGCATCACCGGCGAGACAAGGGCGATGGCGGCAAGGGTCGCGAGCAGACGACAGATCACGCGGCGCCTTCGGGAACGGGATTCTTCGAGAGTTTTCGCTGCAGCGATCGCCGATGGATACCGAGCCTGCGCGCCGCCTGCGAGAGGTTGCCTCCGCAATCGGCAAGCACACGTTGGATGTGCTCCCAT
The DNA here is from genome assembly GCA_043759095.1 of Acidobacteriota bacterium. Lineage (GTDB taxonomy): Bacteria > Acidobacteriota > Vicinamibacteria > Vicinamibacterales > CAVVIG01 > CAVQFC01. The sequence goes on from JAYVMG010000219.1 coordinate 2,072, forward strand.
TCCACGCGCGCCAGCGACTGGACCGCGTACGCCGGCTGACCAGTGGCCGCCGCCGGCTGACCGTTGAATGCGGCGAGAATCTGTTCCGCGTCCACAGGTTTCGTGAGGTATGTCGCCGCCCCGAGCTTGATGCTCTCGACGGCGGTCGCGATGCTGCCGTACCCCGTCAGCACGACGATCGTTGTCGTGTCGTCCAACTCTCTCAGGCGTCGCACCACGTCGAGGCCCGATCGGGTTGGCAGGCGCAGATCGACCAGCGCCAGTTCCGGTGTGTCGGCCTGCGCTGACGCGATGGCCTCGTCGTAGCCCGCAGCCGCCGTGACCTCGAATCCTCGATCGCGAAACGCTCGCGCCACTCGCGTCCGGAACGTCTCGTCATCGTCCACGACAAGCAGCGTGCGTCCGTCATCGGCCGGCGTCCCGGTCATGATGCGACGTCCATGCGGGCGGACGTGGCCGGCAGTTCGAGGATCGCCGTTGTTCCGCGATCGGAGCGCAACGAGAGCGAGCCGCCGCAACGTTCGGCGAACGCGCGCGCCAGAAAAATGCCCAGTCCGAAGCCCTGACCTGCATCCTTCGTCGTGAAGAACGGCTCGCCCGCGCGATGCAGCGTGTCCGCGGACATGCCATGTCCCGCGTCCTGAATCACAAACCGGACGAGGCCGTTCCCGGCTTCGACGGCGACCGTGACGGGTTCTGATCCCGCCGTGGCGTCGAACGCGTTCTTGGCCAGGGAGAGGAGCACCTGCACCAGACCCGCGCGGGGCACGACGATGGCGGGCAGCCCGGCGACTGATCCGGTGTGAAGGCGCCCGGCGTGCTCGGCCGTCAGGCGCGCTCTGACGTCCCCGAGCACGTCATCGATGCTGACAGCTTCAGGACGTTCAGCCGCACTGCCGCCGGCGCGTCCGCTCATCTGATCGAGGATCAGCTGACAGCGATCGACCTCCTCGCGAATCAGCCGCGCATCGGCGGAACACTCGGCGGGAACGGCCGTCCGCGAGAGCGCGCGTTCGAGCTCCTTCGACGCAATCGCAATCGTGGCCAGCGGCGTCGAGAGTTCGTGCGCCGCGCCGGCCGCTAACGTCGTGAGCGAAACGAGCCGCTCGGTACGAGCCGCTTGTTCACGCATCACGGTCAGCTCCGCCTCGCGGCGCGCAACGGCTCGCGACGCCGCGCCGACAAAATGCGCAGCGAGTTCGATCAACGTGGCGATGGCCAGCCACATCGTGAACAGATGGGTGGGGAAGTCGATCAATCGATGGTGCGCGGGGACCAGTTCCTCGAGGTGCCAGGAAATCAGCGTGCCGTAACACACCACGGACCACGCCGCCACCAGAGCCGCCCATCCGGGGCCGAGGGTCAGCGCTGCGAGCGCCATCTGGACGGCGTAGATCACGCTGAACGGGTTCGACGGTCCGCCGCTCAACTCGAGCAACCCCGTCAGCAGCGCGACTTGCAGAAGAAGATGCGCCGCGGTGACGAACCGCGAGAGGGGCTGCGCCCGCGCGCGACGACTGGCCCTCTCGATGCCGATAAACGCGGTCGCTGCGAGCAGTGGTGCGAGCCGGCGCAGTGGGAATGTGCCCGACGGCAGAATGAACGCCGTCACCACGACGATGACGTCGATCGCAGCCGTGCCTCGCCAGAGGCGGACGAGCCACTGCGACACGGCGGCCGGCGTTGCCGCCAGATACCAGACTGCCTGCTCAGTGTCCGTGCCGGATCGCATTGCGGTGAGGGTCAGTGTACCGGCTTTCACCGGAGAGCCGACTGCGACAATTTGCCGCACGTCCAGCTCGGATTGCCACACGTAGACTCTTTCACTGTGTCGAATCTCAACCTGTCCCGATGTGCCGCGTTCCTGATCACGGTCTGCAGCCTGGCGTCCGCCGCATCCGCGCAGACGGCGGCCGTCGCTGGCGCCGTCCGCGATGAAACCGGCGGCGCCTTGCCGGGGGTCACCGTCGAGCTGAAGTCCGCCAACGGCGCGCCCCTGCTCACGGTGACGGATGCGCAGGGCGCGTTCCATCTCGACCGCGTGGCCGCGGGGCACTATCAGGCTGCGTTCACCCTGATCAACTTCGCCAGCACGCGGCGCGACATCGACGTAGCCGTGAGCGGGACAGTGCGTCTCGACGCCGTGCTGCACCTGTCGCTCAGCGCAGACGTGACAGTGACCGGCAAGCGCACGTTCGCGAACCTCGCGGACGTTGAGAATCCGGCGGAGAACCTCGTCGGGATCGCGCAGTCGGCCAGTCAGGGCGCCATCACCGCCCGCCAACTGGACGCGCGGCCGATCATGCGGGCTGGCGAGGTCCTTGAAACCGTCCCCGGCGTCGTCATCAGCCAGCACAGCGGCGAGGGCAAAGCCAACCAGTATTACCTGCGCGGATTCAACCTCGATCACGGAACCGACTTCGCGACCACGGTCGCCGGGATGCCGGTCAACATGCCGACACATGCACACGGACAGGGATACTCGGATCTCAACTTCCTGATCCCCGAACTCGTGAGCGGTGTGCAGTACTCGAAGGGGCCGTACTTCGCCGATCAGGGCGACTTCGCGACAGCCGGCTCCGCCAACATCAACTACGCAAGCGTGCTCGACGCACCAATCGTTCGGGTGGGCGGCGGCGGGGAAGGGTTCGGCCGGGCGATGGCGGCGGCGTCGCCGGCCGTTGGCGCCGGGCACGTTCTCGCGGCGTTCGAGACCGAACGCAATGACGGCCCCTGGGTGCGTCCGGACGTCTACAAGAAGGTCAATGGGGTGCTTCGCTACAGCCAGGGCGACGCCGTCAACGGCTTCTCGGTCACCGGCATGGGCTATCGCGCGACGTGGAATTCCACCGACCAGGTGCCGCAGCGCGCGATCGATCAGGGCATCATCGGCCGCTTCGGCGCTCTGGATCCGAGCGACGGCGGTGATACCTACCGGTACAGCGGCACGGTGGAGTGGCAGCGATCGAAGAACAACGCCACGACGAAGGTGGTGGCGTACGGCATCGGCTACAACCTCAACCTGTTTTCGAACTTCACGTTCTTCCTCGACGATCCTGTCCACGGCGATCAGTTTCATCAGACCGATCACCGCTTCATCACGGGCGGCAAGGTCAGCTATCGGCGCGTGGACAAATGGAACGGCCGCGAGGTCCAGAACACGCTGGGTGTTCACATTCGCAACGACGACATTACGACCGTCGGCTTGTATCACACCCAGGCGCGACAGCTCGTCGACACCGTCCGGCAGGATGCGGTCGTCGAGACCAGCGGCGCGGCCTATGCGCAGAACGAGATCGCGTGGTCGCCCTGGTTTCGCACTTTGGCCGGCCTGCGGGTCGATGGCTACCGCTTCGGCGTCACGGCCAGCGATCCGGTGAACGGCGGCACGACGCGCGCGGGGATTGTCAGCCCGAAAGGAGGTGTTGTCATCGGCCCGTTCAAAGGGACGGAGATGTACGTCAACGCCGGGCTGGGTTTTCACAGCAACGATGCCCGGGGCACGACCATCACCCGCGATCCGGTGTCGGCCCAGGCGGTCGATCCGGTAACGCCGCTCGTGCGTGGGACGGGGGCAGAGGCCGGCATCCGGACAGTCGCCATCCCTCACCTGCAAACGAGCGTCACGGTGTGGACCCTCGCGCTGGCGTCGGAGCTGGTGTTCACGGGAGACGCGGGCACGACGGAGCCGAGCCGGCCGAGCCATCGTTACGGCATCGAGTTCGCAAACTACTACGCGCCGCGTCCCTGGCTGATTCTGGACGGCGATGTGTCCTGGTCGCGCGCCCGTTTCACCGAGTTCGATCCGGTCGGCGACAACATCCCGGGGTCGGTGGCGACCGTGATTTCTGGTGGCGCCACGATCGACAGCCTGCACGATGTCTATGGCAGCATCCGGCTCCGGTACTTCGGACCGCGCGCGCTGATCGAAGACAACTCGGTGCGATCCAAGGCGACCCGTCTGATCAACGCCGAAGTCGGTTACAAGCTCGCCAGGCACGTCAGGCTCGGCGTCGATCTGTTCAACCTGCTCAACGCGCAGGACAGCGACATCGACTACTCCTACACGTCACGCCTGCCGGGAGAGCCGGCGGACGGCATCAACGATATTCACCTGCACCCGACGCTGCCAAGAACGGCGCGCATCACTCTCGTCGTGGGGTTCTGAGGTAAACTATCTCCAGCCACCTCGCGTGCTGATGGCGGTCGCCTTCGCGACCGTAAGCCGCGCCTGGTGACCTGTCGCGACCCAGTTCGCCCGGATCTCTCATTCGCGTCGCCGAGGAATGCGACATGAGCCGCGCCACTGGGCCCGTTTCAGCCTTCATCGATCGCCACTTCAAACACTTCAACGCCGCGGCGCTCAACGACGCGGCGAATGCCTATTCGACCCACATCGACTCGGGCGGGCGGATGCTCGTCGCGATGGCGGGCGCCATGAGCACGGCGGAACTGGGGATCTCGCTGGCCGAGATGATCCGCGCCGGCAAAGTACACGCGATCTGCTGCACCGGTGCGAACCTCGAGGAGGACGTCTTCAACCTCGTCGCGCACTCGCACTACGAGCGCGTGCCGCACTATCGCGACCTGACGCCGGCCGATGAGCAGGCGCTCCTGGATCGGCACCTCAATCGCGTGACCGATACCTGCATCCCCGAGGAAGAAGCCATGCGCCGCATCGAGCGGCTCGTTCTGGAGCAGTGGCTTGTCGCTGACGGTCGGCGCGAGCGCTGTTTTCCGCATGAGTTCATGTACCGTCTGCTGCGCTCGAAGGTGCTCGAGCCGCTCTACGAGATCGATCCGCGCGACAGCTGGCTCCTCGCCGCCAGCGACGCCGACCTGCCGATCTTCGTGCCCGGCTGGGAGGATTCCACTCTCGGCAACGTCTTCGCCGCCCACACGCTGGCCGGCCGCATCACGTCCGTCCAGACGATGAAGTCGGGGATCGAGTACATGATGGCGCTCGCGCAGTGGTATCAGCGCACTGCGCCGGAGACGTCGATCGGGTTCTTCCAGATCGGCGGCGGTATCGCCGGCGACTTCCCGATCTGCGTCGTCCCCATGCTGCACCAGGACATGAAGGCGCCGGACGTCCCGCTGTGGGGCTACTTCTGCCAGATCAGCGATTCGACCACCAGCTACGGCTCATATTCCGGCGCCGTGCCGAACGAAAAGATCACCTGGGGCAAGCTTGGCGCGAAGACGCCAAAGTTCATCATCGAGTCCGACGCGACCATCGTCGCACCTCTCCTGTTCGCGAAAGTGCTGGGCTGGTAGGCGTACGGGAATGCGCCGGAACCCCACCACATCCAATCACATTCCTCGCTCGTAGAACACTCCGAGGCATGCGTCGGATCGTCCGACGCCAAGGAGACGTCATGAAGAAGAGTGTGAGCGGAATTCTCGCGATCGCAGCCATCCTGGTGGCGGTATCCAGCGCCCCGATCCTCGGCCAGGGGATGATGAAAGAAAAGTCCCTCTACGACCGGCTCGGTGGCAAGAAGTCCATTGCCGCGGTCGTGGACGAGTTCGTCGGACGCGTCGCGGCCGACAACCGGATCAACAAGTTCTTCGGACCGACCGCATCGGACCCGAAGCGACTGAAGAAGTTCAAAGCCAATCTGGTCGACCAGATCTGCCAGGCGGGCGGCGGACCCTGCAAGTACAAGGGCAAGAACATGAAGGCGGCGCACATGGGCATGGGCGTCGGCGGCGCGGACTTTGATGCGCTCGTCGAGGATCTCGTTGGCGCGCTCGACAAGTTCAAGGTCGGCGCGCACGAGAAGGATCAACTTCTCGGTGTGCTCGGTCCGATGAAGACGGACATCGTCGAGAAGAAATAGCCTCGCTCTACTTCGGATCCACCCCGAGCGTGTTGCTCCGGCCGGGGTGGATCCCGTAGAGGTCTTCGAGCTTCTTGTCCAGCTTCTTCAGCAAGGCCCCTTCGCCGGGATACCAGAAGGCGACGTGACAACTCTCGCAGGCCCGGTCGAGGTTGTCGGCCGCCTCCCACAATTCCTTCGCGTCCTTCCGCTTCACAATCTCGAGGACCTCGAGCCCGACGTTTCGCAGTGCTTCGATCTTGGCGTTCCAGAGCATCGGGTCGGCTTCGAGCTTGGCCTTGATCTGTGTTGGCGACAATTCCTCCGGGTCCGGCCCGGTGCTGTTGTTCACGTCGCCATCCGGCGCGAACGGCCGGGGAACCTTCAGCAGATACGCGCCTTCCGCCAGCATCACGGCGCCGATACGTAGCTTTTCCCAGTCGGTATCAGATTTCGGAGACGTCTCGATCGAGTTCTTGTTGGTGTCGACGATGCCGACCGCGTCGAAGATATAGTCGGAGGCGGGATCGATAAAGTCCCGCATCAGTTCCTTGACGGACACGACCGGATTCATGTCTCCCCACAGCTGCTGCGCCGCGGGCGGAGCGGGAGCCGGCTTCGGGGATGAACACGTCGACGTCAGGGCGCTGAAGACAAACAGTGCGAAGAAGGTAACGAGAGCTTGGCGATTGCGCACGGCACAGACGATAGTCGCTCGCGCGTGACGCGTCAATGCGGACAAATCGTGTCCGGTTTCCGTCATAGAATTCCACTGTGAACCGCCTCGTCCAGAGAGCTACGTTTCAAATCCATTTGTGGCTCGGTCTCGCGATCGGCCTGTACATCGCCGTCGTAAGCGCCACCGGCGCGGTGCTGGTGTTTCGCAGCGAGTTGCAGCGCGCGACGGCGCCTGGTCTGTTTCGCGAGGCGCATCCGGGCTCGCCCCTGGCGGATGTGACGACGGTCGTCGATCGGCTGCGCGCTGCGTATCCGGACTTCACGCTCGTTGGCGTCGATGCGCCATGGTCGGGGCGCCAGAACTTTCTGGCCTATGAGACCAAGGGGCGCGCCTTCATCACCGTGCTCGCGGACGCGTCGACCGGCGTGGTCCTCGGCCAGCTTCCAGAGCGATCGTTTGTCGCGCGAGTGCAGGATCTCCATGAGTCGTTGCTCGGTGGCGCTATCGGCCGCACGCTGAACGGTGTGGGCGGACTGGTGCTGGTGGTGCTGTCCCTGTCGGGTGCGATCATCTGGTGGCCCGGCAAGACTAACTGGCGTCGCACGTCGTGGCAGCTCCATCGAACGGCTGGCATCTGGATGCTGCTGCTGATCGTCATGTGGTCGGCGAGCGGCGCGGCGTTCGAGTTCTCGAAGCCGTTCCGCAATGCGGTGAATCGCCTCTCGCCGCTGACCGTCACGCCGCGTGTCTTATCCAATCCCGCGCGGCAGGGCCTCGCGCCGTCGCCGACGGCCGTGAGCTTCATCGCGCGCGCGCGACAGGCGTCGCCCACCGCGGAGTTCGTGCGCATCGTCATGCCAGCGTCCGACCGCGCGCCCTTCCTGGTCGTGATGACGCGCGCCGGAGAAACGCGCACACTGGACGGCAGCAACGTGGACTACTTCTTCGATCAGTACACGGGCGAGCCGTTGCTGACCTTCGATCACGCGCCGCGGACAGCAGGCGATCGCGTGGTCGCGTCGTTGGTGCCGCTGCACATGGGCGCCTTCGGCGGGCTCGGCGTGAAGGTGTTGTGGGCCGCGCTTGGACTCAGCCCCCTGCTGCTGTTCGTGACGGGCGTGATCATGTGGTGGGGACGCAAGTTCGGCTAGATCACCAGATTGGCCACGAAGGCACGAAGACAAGAAGGCGCGAGATGGTTGGACTACTGCGGCAACGCGAACGCCACGATACTGCTGCCGGACGGCGCGCCGTTCTTCCCGCCACCGCAGACGATGACGACGAACTGCCGGCCGTTGATCGTGTAGGTGGACGGTGTCGCGTTGCCGGCCGCCGGGAGCGTTGTTTCCCACAGCAGCTTGCCTGTCAGCTTGTCGTAGGCGTGAAATTTCCGGTCGAAGTTGGTCGCGCCGATGAACAGCAGGCCGCCGGCGGTGACGACGGGGCCGCCGTAGTTGTCGCTGCCGGTGTTCGTCAATCCCTTCGCGACCAGCTCGGGGAACTCGCCGAACGGGATCTGCCAGCGGAGCGTACCGGCGTTCAGATCGATCGCCGTGAGCTCGCCCCACGGCGGTGTGATCGCGGGGTAACCGTCAGGGTCCTGGAAAATACTCTCGCCGTCGCTGCGGTACTTCAGCCAGCCAGGCTGACTGGTGAGCGTCGGATCCTTGCCCTTGTCCACACCGGTGACCAGGAATTCGATGACGTCGTTGATGTTACGCGCGCCCATGTCGGGAAACGCCGGCATCCGGCCGGTGCCCTGACGAATGAGCGCTCCCATCTCCTCGCGTGTCCGGCGTTCGCCGACCCCGACCAGCGACGGCGCTGACGGCGATCCCTTACGGTCCTCGCGGTGGCAGGTCGCGCATTTACTGTTGTAGAGCGACGTGTCGTTGTTCGGAATCAGCTTCACGATCCACGGCATCTCGTTCGAGTTGACGTAGAGAAGCGCCGAGTCCGGATCGAACGCCGCGCCGCCCCATTCGGCGCCGCCATCGACGCCGGGGAAGATGATCGTCCCCTCGAACGAGGGCGGAGCGAAGAAACCCGTCGAGTATTTCTTGAAGCGTGCGAGCACATCGGCGTGCGCTTCTGGCGTCCGCGTCGTGAGCATGTCCTCGGTGAGGCCCTGCCGCGTGAACGGCGGCGGCTTCACGGGGTACGGCTGCCGTTCGGACAGGCGCTCGCCGTCAATCGTTGACGGCGGCGCCTTGCGCGATTCAATCGGGAACAGCGGTTCGCCGGTGCGCCGGTTCAGCACGTACACGTAGCCGTATTTCGTGATCTGGGCGACGGCGTCCACCTTGCGGCCGTTGCGGGTGACGGTGACCAGGTTCGGCGACGCGGGAAAGTCGTAGTCCCACACGTCGTGCTTGATGCCCTGGAAATGCCACACGCGCTTGCCCGTGCGCGCGTCGAGCGCGAGGACGCAGTCCGCGAACAGGTTGTCGCCGTGCCGCGTCACGCCGTAGAAGTCGAACGACGCCGACCCGGTTG
>JAYVMG010000220.1:0-4159 GCA_043759095.1 Acidobacteriota bacterium
GGCGCGTCGCTCTCGATGAACGCTTCCGGCGCGACGTAGCGCGCGGTGTCGGGGTCACCACGTTCCGCCTTCATCGCCTGCGGATCCCGCAACTCGAGGGTGTCGCCTTGCAACCGCTGCACGCCGCCATCAAGATCGAGCAGCGACAGATCCGCGCCGCCGATGCGAATCCGCATCAGCCGCACGTCGCGCGGCTCCGCGATCGGCGCCTTCATGCGCGGTTCGACCGCGGACGCCGAGAGCAGATCCACCTGCATCCGTCGCGAGACCGCCATCGCGCGCGCATTGTCCGCGGACTCGCGCACCGTGATCAACCCCAGCGGGCTCTCTTCGCGCACAACCTCGCCGGTGTCGGTAATCCACGACGAGGTGCGCAGTCCGGCGAACTCCATCTCCACACGGAACGCCGGAATCGGCGCAGCGCCTGCGCCGCGCACGAGCTCACGCTTACCGACCTCGACGTTGACCGTCGAATTCCGGAGCGTTGCCGGATCGAACACGGTCCACTGATGCTTCGCGCCCGGCGCCAGACCCCCGTTGGCGAGGCGCCGCGAAATGTTCTGCGACAGCGCCGGCGGCTCCGCCAACTCGCGCACTTCGCTGCGTGTCCCGCTCGGTGTTTTCACCTCGAGCGTTAGGCGCAAGCCGTCGATGCGACCGCGTACTTCGACCGGTCCTGTTCCCGGGTCGAGTGAGAATTCGAACGCGCGCAGCGCGAAATTCTTGTCCACGTGCGCCGTCGTCCGGATCGTCGCGGCCGTCGTCGCGCCGAGCAGCGACATCTGCAGCCGCCCATCTTCTTCCAGTTCGAACCCATCGTCTTTTGGCACGGTCTGGCTGACGGTGAACCCGATTTTCTCGCCGCGGTAGTAGACGCCGCGCCAGACGGCGGCCGATCCGTACCGGGCGAGATCGGTGGCGAGGCTCGACGACGCCTGGAGGTAGGAGCGATTGATCAGCATCGCCATCACGACCACCCAGCCCACCAGGAGCATGATGGACAACGGCCGTGTGACTGCGCGGGGAAGAGGCCGGAGAGACAGGATCACGCGGAGCCGGAAGGCTTTTTATTCTGGCGCTCGCGCTTTTTCTGGGCGGAGAATTCGATCCGCCAGCGTTCGCTCAGCCCCCAGAGGATGACCAGCGCCACGACGGCGAGCAGGATATTCGTGAAGTCGTCGAAAATCCCAAACATTAGCGTCGGCCCTTCGGATTCATCGCTACACGGCCGGCGAAATCGACGTCATCTTGAAGTCCTCGATCTTCATCGCTGGGACCAAAGCGGTGCCGGGGTTGTCGTAGGCCTCACCGACATGCATCGGCACGGGACGCCCAAGCATCGAGACGTTGTTGAATCCGCGCGCCGGTCCATCGTTCCAGCGAAAGTTCTGCACCGGCCCGGCGATTTCGCCGTTCTCGATCAGGAACAGGCCATCGCGCGTCATGCCGGTGTTCAGCAGCGTCATCTGCTCGACAGGCCTGATGTACCAGAAGAAGCTGACGAGCAGGCCGCGCTTGGTCGACTTGATCATCTGCTCGATCGATGAATCACCACCATCCATCACCAGACTCTGATTCGGGTTCGTCGGCGTGAACGGCTTGTCCTGCTTCTTCGCCCAGTAGCGGTCGTAGAACAGGTTCTTGACGACGCCCTTTTCGATCCAGGTGATCGGGCGGGCGGCGAGCCCCTCCGGGCCGGACGGTGTCTGACGCAGGACGTTGTTGCCGACGTCGCTGCGGATCGTGATGTTGTCGCCGAAAATCTTCTGACCGAGTTTGGTGGCGCCGCGTTCCTTGCCGCTCATGAAACTACGGCCTTCCTCGGCCGCCCGGGCGTTCAGCGAGAACATCATCAGCGAGAGGAATCGCGCCGCCGGCCGCGGCTCGAGGATCACCGTGTAGTTGCCCGGCTCGATCGCCTTCGGCTTGCGCGACTTCATCGCCTTGTCGGCGGCGATCTCGGTGAGCGCCGCAGCGTCGATCTTCGAGATGTCCTTCAGCCCCGTCGTACCCGCCCAGCCGGACCCGGCGCCGTCGGGCGTCCGGCAGGTGAGGATGAAGCTCGCCTCCGCGTAACGGTAGTACGCGAACAGCCCTTCGGAGTTCGCCAGTGCGTCGGTCCAGTGCAGCTTCGGGATGTAGCCGGAGCCGAGGACGCCCTTCTTCTCGCAGACGTCGACGCTCTGCTTGACCATGCGCGCGCGCTCGGCGGGGCCGAACGCCACGGCTTCGGGCAAGGCGCCGTCAATCGGCAGGTAGTCCTGCGGAGGTTTCACGAGCGGCATCAGCTCGGGATTGTCCGGCCGGCGCTTCGCCAGTTCCTGCGCCTGCTCGATTGCCGACTTCAGCGACGCAGCGTCGAACTGATGCGTAGAGGTGGTCGCCGATTTCTGACCGTAGGAGACGGTGATCAGCACTTCCTGGTCGTGCTCGACGAGGTTCGCGGTGATCGTCGAGTTCGCGTAACGCGTGGCCGACCGCTCACCGCCGGAAAAGCGGACTTCGACGGCGTCGGCCTTCGCCATGTTCAGGACTCTGTCGGTGATCGCTTTGACTTCGTCGCGTGAGTAACTCATAACGCTCTCAGGCTCTCCACCACAGGGGACACCGGGGACGCGGAGGAAAGATCGTTCTGGCACGGGATTGATCCACCGTGTCCTCCGTGTCCACCGTGGTGGAGATGTTGAGGTGAAGATGTTGCTCACGCATACGCCGCCCCCACCATGATTTTGCGAACCAGGCACGGGGCCGAGCCGTGCGACGGGTGATTCGACTGCACCGGCTGCCCCTTCGCATCGCCCGTGAGCCCGTGATGCTCCCAGGTGTCCGCGGGACCGACCGCGTCGAGGTTCGCCCAGAAGTCGGTGGTGATCGCGTTGTAGGTGAAGTCGGTCACCATGCGGGTTTTCTTACCGTTCTTGATCTCCCAGAACGCGTCGCCGCCGAATTGGCCGTTGTAGCGCTGCTGGTCGATGCTGAAACTTCCTGTCCCTTCGACCAGCACACCGTCTTTCACGTCGGCAATCATCTGATCGACCGTCGGCGATCCCTTGGGGCCGGGCTCGAGCTGGACGTTCGGCATCCGCAGAAACGGATAGTTGCGCCAGTGATTTGCGAATGTGCAGCCGCGGCTCTCCTTCTCGCCGGCCAGATGCGCCGTCTCGCGATTGGTTTGCAGGCCGACGAGGATGCCGTCCTTCACCAGCGTCCATTTCTGCGCCTTCACGCCGTCATCGTCGAACCCAACCGTCGCCATACCGGTGGGGAACGTGCGGTCCGCGGTGATGTTGAAATGCTTCGATCCGTACTTCAGCTTGCCGACATCGGCGATCTTCACGAAGCTCGTACCAGCGTAGTTGGCTTCGTAGCCGGCGATGCGATCGATCTCGGTGGCGTGCGCGACAATCTCGTGGATCGTGAGGCCGAGGTGCGACGGCATCAGGACGAGATCCTTCAGCCCCTGGCCGACCGGCTTGGCCATTGAGTGTTCGACCGCCTCAGCGGCGACACGCTCCGCGTTGCCAGGCAGATCGACCTGTGCGAGGAATTCGTAGCCGCTGCCGGCGAGACGTTCGTAGCTGCGCGTTTTCACCTGGCTGCCGGTGCGCGCGGTTGCGTCGAGATTGCAGTTGACGAAATGAAACACTTGCTCGATGAACGAGCCTTCGCTGGTGGCGAGGTACTTCCACTCGTGCTCGAAACCGACCGTGGCGACCGCGAACAGCACCGACGGATTTTTCTGCATCGTCGCGGTGACGCCGCGGAGCATGTCGATCTTCTCTTCGAGCGGCACTTCCCACGGGTCTTTCTGAATCGGCACCTGCCAGAACTCGTCGTACGCCTGGACCGGCGCCAGCTGTACGTCGCGCTTCTTGGCCACGGCGCTTGCGCGCGCCACGTCGGTGGCGACGCCGGTGATGCGCGTGATCTCCTCCGGCGTCACGAGCGGGCTGCTGGCAAAACCCCAGACGCCGCCGTGGATCACACGGACGCCGAAGCCGTACGTTTCCGTGGCGTCACCGCCGGGCCCACCGAACCCGCCGCCGGCGCGCATGATCTGACCGTTGCGGACGGCGATGTTCTGCGCGCGATTGCGCGTGAAACGGATGTCGGCGTACGAGCAGCCGAGGCGCTTGGCTTCGCCGAGCGCGGCGCTGGA